>NZ_CAUTOU010000021.1:0-30805 GCF_963539965.1 uncultured Propionibacterium sp. | reverse complement strand
GTCCAGGGCCTCGTCGATGAGCCGGGCCGCCTCCTGACGCAGACCGGCCAGCTCGGCGCGGGGCAGCTCGTCCAGCGCGGCCGGGTCCAGGCCCTGCGACTCCGCGACGAGCTCGACGGCGCGGGGCAGCCCGGCACCGCCGTGGTCGAGGACGCCGTGCACCACCGCGCGCGTCTCCTGGCTCGTCCAGGCCTGGCCGAAGACGTGCAGGCCCATCGGGGCGAGCGACTGGGCCAGCCGGTCGAGGTGGGGCTCCAGCTCGTCCGGGTCGGTGGGCAGGTGCTCGGCCCGGGCGCGCCTGCGCACCTCCTCGAGCAGCTCGGCGCTCGTGGCCGGCGCCAGCGCGAGGCTGCGCCGGTACTCGGCCACCAGGTCGTCCAGCTCGGCGAGCGCCTCGTGCAGGCCGCCCGGCACCAGCGGAACCGGCTGGTAGCTGACCAGCTGGGCGTGCGAGCGGCGCACGGCGATGAGCCCCTCGGCCGGGTTGCCCGCGTAGTAGAGGTAGACGTGCGGGATCGGGCCCATCATGAGATCGGGGAAGCAGCGCGTGCTCACCGCGTTCTCCTTGCCGCCCAGGAACTCCATCGTCCCGTGCGTGCCGACGTGGATGATCACATCGGGCCGCCACACCTTCTGCAGCCAGGTGTAGAAGGCCAGGTACTGCGGGTGCGGCGGGGCCGTCTTGTCGTGGGCCTGCGCGTCGGCCGTCGCGCCGCCGCGGCCCGGTTGGATGCCGACCAGGGCGTTGCCGAACTCGAGCGCCGGGATGACATAGTCGCCCTCGGGCGTGGTCATCGGGGGCGTGGGGCCGTCAGCCGGCCAGGATTCGTCGACCCGCGCCCAGGCCAGCTCGTCGCCCAGATCGGCGCGGGCCCGCGCCCCGTGGTAGACCAGTGGCTCGTCCGGCGCACCGTAGCGCGGCGAGTTCACCGCGCGGGCCAGCAGCTGGTCGAGCAGCTCGTCGGCGCCGGGCGTCCCCACCCGGTAGCCGGTACGCGCCAACTCGGCCAGTACCGCCGACATCGAGGCGGCCGCATCGAGGAAGGAGCCGCCCAGCAGTCTGCTCTCCCCGGCCGGGTAGTCGTAGCCGATGACCGCCACGCGCGCCGTGGCGGGGTCGAGGCGGCGCAGGCGCGCCAGCCCGGCCACCCGCCCGGCGAGCCGGTCGATCTGCTCGGGTATCGGGGTGAGCTCGTTGATGGCGACGCCGTAGCGCTCGTCGATCCGCGGTTCGCTCATCGCGGCCACCGGGATCTCGTCGATGCAGCCGTCGATCTCCGGGAGCATCATCGAGACCATCACCTTGGCCGGGCTCAGGCCCGAGGGGGCGGTCCGCCACTGGTCGATCGTGATGCGCGTGAGCAGGATCGGGTGGACGTGCGCGGCGCCCCACTCGTCGAGCAGCTCGGCGCCGTCGCCGCCCCTGCCGCCGCCGAAGCCCGTGCCCAGCCGCAGGTTGAGCATGTTGACGACGATGTCCGGCACGATCCCGGCCTCGCCGAGCTGGCGGCGCAGCTCATCGACCGTGCGGGTGGCGTCGCGCACCGCCAGCGCCAGCGCCCAGCAGTGCTCGTCGATCGCGTCGACGACGGCCTTCGTCGCGGCCGTCGAGTCGATCGGGTAGCCGTTGCCGGGGTAGAGGACGAGCGCCGTCTGCCGCCGCCCGGGGCCGCCGACGGCCTCGATGTAGCCGGCGACGTCGGTGAACTCACGGCCGGTGGCCAGGTCGACGGGTGCGACGCCGCCGGCGGGCGGTTCCGCGTCCGCAACGGGGATCCGGGGGTGGCCGCCGTAGTCGTGCAGCAGCGTCGTGAGGAAGGCCATCGCGCACGGCCGGTTCATCGCGTGGAAGAGCCTCAGCAGCCGTGACAGGTTGCGGGCGTCGGCGGCGAACTGCTCGGGGTCGGCGCCCTCGGCGCTCGTCGGCTGCACGCCCGGACCCGCCGGGGCGATCGGCGCGCCGCCGGGGGCCGGTCGCACCGTGCCCAGCCGGAGCCTGTCGGTGAACAGACGGCCGAGCGGCAGCATGTCGCCCTGGTAGGCGCCGACGGGTTCGGCGAGTGCGTCGGTCCAGGCCTGGGGGGCGCCGTTGAGGTCGACGACGAGGAAGTCGCTGTCGGCGATCGTCCCGGGCAGCCGGCGCAGCTCGTCGGGTCCGGGCGGGGTGGTGGCGTTGAACAGGCGCAGCTCGCAGACGCCCGGGTGCTCTACGGCGAGTCCCTGATCGGCGTCGATGAAGGCCGACAGCAGATCAGGGCACACGCTGATGATCGTGATGCGCATGACCATGTCCTCTTGAAGCGCGATGTGCCGCGGGCCGCGGCCGGCCACCGCCACCGGAAAGGGCCGCCCGGCACTCGTGACAGACCCCGTGCGGACCGCTCCTCCCGGGTGTCGGTGACGTCACAGTATCAGCTTAGGCTCTCCTGAGGGACAGGGTGTCTCGAAAATCAAGATGCTCGGGAACCCCGGCCGGTGCCGTCCGAGCGCTGGACCCGCCCGGAGCGCCGGGCGGGAACCGGTGAATACACTTGCCGCCCGTGACAGGACCCCGTGCAGCAGATCCCGCCGGCGGCGGGCGGCCCCTCCCCGAGCGAAGCGCCTCCGACACCACGGGCGGGGGTTCCGGCCCCGTCTACGCGGGCACGGGCTCCCGTTTCTACCCGATCATGCTGGCCGCCCTGGCCGTCATCATCGTGCTGTCGGGCATCGGCGGATCGAAGGCCGTCCGGTTCGGCCCGGTCCTCACCGACGGCGCCTTCTTCATCTTCCCGTTCAGCTACATTCTCGGCGACTCGATCACCGAGCTCTACGGGCCCAGGGCCGCCCGCCAGGCCATTGCCACGGGTTTCGTCGTCAACGTCCTGAGTTCGGCGGTCTACTGGGTGATCATCGTGCTGCCGGGGCTGTCGGACGAGTACGGCACCGCCCGCGACGCAGCCTTCCGGATGGCCCTCGGCCCGGTCTGGCAGGTCGTCCTGGCCGGCGTGGTCGGTTTCGCCGGTGGGCAGAGCGCCAACTCCTTCCTCATGTGGCTCGGCAAGAGGCGCCACCACGAGAAGGGCCTGTACGGGCGGCTCGCCTCGTCCACCGGTGCCGGCGAGTTCATCGACACGCTGCTCTTCTGCCTCATCGCGGCGCATGCGATCGGCTTGACGGGTCCTGGCCGGCTCGTGAACTACACCGTCGTCGGCTATCTCTACAAGATCGCCCTGCAGTACGCCCTGATGCCCGTGACCGGCCGGGTCATCAAGACGATCAAGAGGCACGAGCCGAGTTACCAGGCCGGGTTGTGCTCCAGAGGGAGAGGGCGAGCCCTCCCCTGACCCCGACACCCGACCGACCTCCTGAGCACGCCGCGCGGCTCCTGCGCGTCCGATCGCAGGAACCGCGCGGCGCGGCGCATGCGTACCGCGTGCTCGTGGCCCGCCGCCCCCGGAGGAGGACCGCCCCTCCCGCCGGGTCAGCCCTGGACGACCTGCTCCTCGATGGTGGTGCCGTACTTGTCCTGGAAGTACCGCTGCGTGGTGGTCAGCAGATCGGCGGTCTCGGTCTGCGCCGAGTCCCAGCGCCCGTACCGGCGCACCGCCTCGGATGCGTCATCACCCTGCTCGTCCGTGATGGCGATGAGGGTCTGGTCGTCCAGGCTCATCGTGTAGTCGTACGCCGCGCCCCGCGCGGCCACGTCGTGGTGGCGGACGAAGGTGCGCTCGGCGTAGTCGAAGACGAGGCAGTCGCTGTAGTCCGAGCCGCTCGCCGGGTCGATGAGCTGGAAGGTCGCCTTGCCGGTGGCGCCGGGCTCGATCGTGATGCGCACGCCGGCGCCATCGGAGAGGTTCGCCTCGGGATCGGTCGCGGTCAGCACGCCGCCGGCCGTCTCGAAGCCCGATGCGCTCGATGCACCGGCCGAGGCGCCCGTCCCGCTCCGGGAGGCGCTGCTCGCCGAGTCGCCGGAGCTCCCGGAGCAGGCCGACAGGGGCAGTGCCAGTGCCGCTGCGAGGACTGCCGTCAAAACCTTTGTTTTCAACGTTTCTCCTTGTGGTGGGGAATTCCGCTCAGTTGGCGGGGGCGGGGCCCGTCAGGCGGAGCCGGCCCGCCGCGATCGGGGCGCCACGACCGGCTGCCCACTGGCCGGGTCGGTGCCGACCCATGCGTCGACCTCGAAGATCCGTTCGATGGCCTCGGTGCTCAGCGCCTCCGACGGGGCGCCGGTGGCCCGTACGCGCCCGTCGGTCATGAGAACGGTGTTGTCGCAGTAGCGGGCGGCATGGGTCAGGTCGTGCAGCACCATGACGACGGTCAGCCCGCGCTCCGCGTTGAGTTCCCGGACGAGGTCGAGGATCTCCAGTTGGTGGGCGATGTCCAGATGGGTCGTCGGCTCGTCCAGCAGGAGCACCCGCGGCTCCTGCGCCAGGGCCGCGGCCAGCCGGACGCGCTGGCGCTCGCCGCCCGAGAGCGTCCCGATGCGGCGGTCCGCCAGCGGGGTGAGCCCGGTGCGCCCCAGCGCGGTGTCCACCGCGGCCCGCCCGCCGGCGTCGCGCGTCGAGAACCAGTTCTGGTGGGCGTAGCGCCCGTAACCGACCATGTCGGCCACCCGCACGTCCGGGCCCGCCTGGGCGTTCTGCCAGACCACGGCCACCGCGCGCCCGCGCCGCCGCGAGCTCATCCGCGCCACCGGCTCGCCGCCCAGCAGCACCCGTCCGCGCACCGGCACCGCACCGCACAGTGCACGGACCAGCGTCGTCTTGCCGCAGCCGTTCGGCCCGATGACCCCGTGGACGAGTCCGGGCCTCAGGTCCAGGTCGATGCCGTGCAGGATCTCGCGCCCGCCCAGCTCGACGGCCAGCCCGCGCACCGACACGTCCGCGCTCGCGGCGCCCCCTGCGCCGCTCACAGGGCCCTTCTCAGCAGGAAGAGGAAGAAGGGCACGCCCAGGACGGTCATCGTGATGCCCACCGGGATCTCGACCGGGGCGAAGACCGTGCGCGAGAGGGTGTCGCTGATGATGAGCAGGACCGCGCCGGCCAGGATCGAACCTGGCACGGTGAGCCGGTGGTCGGGACCCAGCACCATGCGCATGATGTGCGGCACGATCAGGCCGACGAAACTCAACAGGCCCACGGCGCTCACCGCGCTGGCCGCGAGGACGGCCGCCAGGGCGGTGAAGAAGACGCGGTTGGCCTGCACGTTCATGCCCATCGAGCCGGCCGCGTCGTCGCCCAGGACGAGCACGTTCAGCCGTCGCGAGAAGCACAGCGCCAGCGACAGGGCGACCAGCGAGTACGGCCACAGCCCGCGCACCTCGGTCCAGCCGCGCATCGACATCGAGCCGTTCATGAACATGAGCGCGCTGGCCACGCGGTCGGAGAAGAGCACCATGAACGCCGAGATGCCCGCCCCGCACAGTGCCGAGACGGCGACGCCGGCCAGGATGATCCGCAGCGGTCGGATGCCGCCCCTCCAGGCCAGCAGGAAGATCGCGGAGGCCGCACCCATCGCGCCGGCGAAGGCGGCCGGGGTGACGAGCGCCAAGTGGGTCGGTGCAACGAGCATGATGCCGATGCCGAGCAGGCCTGCGCCCGAGGAGACGCCGATGATGCTCGGGTCCGCCAGCGGATTGCCCATGACCGCCTGCAGGATGACGCCGCTGACGGCCAGGTTCATGCCGACCAGCCCGGCGAGCAGCATGCGCGGCAACCGGATGTCCCAGACGACCCGCCGCTGCGGGGCGTCGCGACCCGCCAGGGCGTCGAGGACCTGGCCGACCGGCAGGCGGATGGAGCCGGCGCCGATGGCGTACAGGGCCCCGACGAGAAGCAGTGCGGCCAGCGCCGCGAAGACGCAGACGCGGAACCGCCTGTCCTGCGAGAGGGCGCGATGGTCCGAGCCGGGCCGCCGCCCGCCGTGCTCATGCGTACTGCTGCGCATCGCCGTAGACGTCCGGGTAGACGCTGGCGGCCAGGTACGTCACCGCGTCCCCGTAGTAGGGCCCGCCGTTGAGCAGGAAGTACTCCTGGGGCAGGTAGGCGATGCGCCCCTCGCGCACGGCGTCGACCGCCTGCCAGGCCCGGTTGGAGGCGAACTCCTCGTCCATGCGCGCCCGGGCGTCCGCGTCGTCGTCGACCATGCTCGTGACGAGCACGTAGTCGGGCCGGCCGGCCGCGACGGCCTCGATGTCGAGGGGCGTCGTCTCCGAGCCGGGATCGTCGGGGGTCAGGCCCGAGGCGATGTTCGTCAGGCGCAGCGTGCCGGCGATCTGTCCGGCGATCGAGTCGTCGAGCTTGACGGCCAGCGACTCGGCCGTCACGTAGACGATGACGACCGAGGTCTGCTCGTCCGGCAGCCGGTCGACGACCCCGTCGATCTGCTCGTCGATCTGCTCGATGCGCTCCTGCGCCGTGTCGGAATGGCCCGTGAGCGCGCCGAAGGCGCGGTAGATCGAGTCGAGCTCGTCGTGCGAGCGCGCCCTCACCTCGAGCCCGCGGATGCCCAGCTCGCGCAGGCGGGACAGCACGGTGTCCTGCGCCCCGCCCATGACGATGACCAGATCGGGGTCGTAGGAGCTGACGGCCTCGATGTCGACATTCGAGGTGGCCCCGACCGTCGGCACGGCGCGCATCGCGGCCTCGTTCTCGGGGACCACCTTCACGTTGTCGGTGATCTCGACCGAGCAGACGGCCGTGCCGCCCACGTCGTACCAGATGTTCATGGCGGTACCGGCCAGGACGCACACCCGCTGCGGGGCGGACTCGAAGTCGACGCTCTGCCCGCTGAAATCGGTGATGCTCAGCGGGAACTGCGCGCCCGTCATGGGCATCGGGTCGGTGCTGGCCGGGGTGGAGGACGAGGCGCTCTGCTGCGAGTCGCCCCGCCCGGACGAGCAGCCCGCTCCGAAGAGGGCCGTCGTCGCGCACAGCGCCAGGGCCAGGACCCTGCCCGGGGCGGAACGGCGCCGAGAACGGTTGATGGCGGACATGGACGACCTCCTGCAATGGTGCGGACGCGGTCACCATATCCACCAGGATCTTGTAGAAACAGGGGTCTTGTAGAATTCTTTTGGAGAATCACAAGGAGATTCGGTGATAAGGCCGGGCTCAGCCGGGAGGCCTGCGGGGTGAGCCCGGCCCCGGAGCCGGCTCACAGTGCCGTGATCACCCTCGAGTAGCGCCAGCAGGTGAGCAGCATGACGGCGGACAGCAGCCCCATGGCGGCGATGCCCGGTGCATGAGCGAGGACGACCACGGCCCCGCAGACGAGGCAGGCCGCTGCCGAGGTCACCAACGGCACCCAGATGTGCTTGTCGGTGAAGTTCGCCAGGAAGGCCCACAGCGTCAGCGTGCACAGGGCGACGCCGCCGAACAGGACGGCCGTCGCGGCGATCGGCAGCGGCTCGCCCGGCTCGTCGATCGCCAGCTCGGCCCCGACCGCCAGGGCCACCTGCCCGATGACGAGCACCTGCTGGCCCTCGGTGACGAGGGCCCCGCTGGCGAGCGGGGAACGCTCCTGCCTGTTCCCCTCCACGTACCGGTCGATGTAGGAGTCCCAGCCGAAGGGCAGCGCCCAGATGCACATGATGACGACCATCGACAGCATCCCGGTGGCGATGGCGAGCGGGTGGTGGAGGCCGCGGATCATGGCGCTTCCCGTCGTCAGGATGGCCTCGCCCAGGCAGATGATGAGGAAGAGCCGGCAGCGCTCGATCTGGTGGGCCATGTCGAAGCCGACCTCGCCCAGACTGGACCGGTCGATGCCGGGGACCGGGTGATAGGTGCGCATGCCGAGCACGTCGATGCCCACTGCGATGAGCCACCACCACAGCCGGTGCTCGGGCGCGGCGATGGCGCCGCCGATCCACGGGATGCCCGACAGGGTGAACCACACGAGCATGGCGCTGCGGTGGTTGCGCAGTGCCGGGTAGGCGTCGTAGGAGCGGGTGACGAGCGTGCGTCCGTACTGGATGACGAGCATCGGGACGACGAAGGTCCACGGGGAGTCCTCGAAGGCCTCGCCGATCGATGCGTTCATGACCAGGCCGAGCACCATGACCGCCAGCAGCACCAGTTGGCTGCGGCGATGGCGGCTGAGCACCATCGTCGACTCGTACGTGGTGAACGCCCACATGCCGAAGACCGCCAGCAGCAGCACGAGGGTCTCCAGGGCGCCGCGCCAGCTCAGGTGCTCCAGCAGGTGACCAGACAGCTGGGAGACGGCGAAGACGTACACCAGGTCGAAGAACAGTTCGAGTTTGGTGACCTCCTGCTCCTCGTCGGGCGCCACCTCGAGTGCGGATCCGTCCGCGTCGCTCATCGTCTCCCACCTCTCCTCCGCCGGATCGCCCGTGCCGACGATAGCGGGTCTTCCGAAAGGGAGCGGGGGCGGGTTCCCCCGGTCCGCCGCAGGCGCACCGGCGCGGGTTACTGGGCGACCCCGAAGGCGCACGTCGGCGGCATCTTGTGTACATTGAGAAGTACTGGTTCGGCCCACCACCAGGCGGGTCGTCGCAAGAGGGAATTCCGGTGGGAGTCCGGAGCTGTCCCGCAGCGGTATATGGGAACAATGCCACAACGGGCACTGGGCCGCGAGGCCTGGGAAGCGGTGGTGTAGGAACCGGGAGCGATCCCGAATGCCCATGAGCCCGAAGACCTGCCAGTCGCGGCAGCGCCCGCTGCCGCGCAACGTGCCCCGCGGAGGGTCCACGGATCGAAGTGATCGATGCCCGGCGACGATGCATCGCCTCCGGCGCCGGCCACTCGGATCAGTGCCAGCAGTTCCGGCGAACGCCTGCCGGGCCAGCCGGTGGACGCCCATCGGGGCCCGTGCGGGGCCGCGTCGGGACCGGGACGCCTCTGGGCGCCACTCCGGCGCAGGGCGGTCGTGACCGGCCCGCATCGGCAGTGATGCCTGCAGGCCGCCGGACGAGTGCCCGGGCCTGTGCCCGGCGCCCGTCGATGACCGGCTGGCAGCCAGTCCCCGGCGCGCCCCCACCCGAGGGTGCGCCCTGACCCTTTCAGGAGCAGGAGTCGAATGAGCAACACCGAATCGGGCGCCGTCGCGGCCGAAGAGGCCACGCCCGCTCAGCTCAGCCTCGCCGGTGATTTCCCGGCCGCGACTGAGGAGCAGTGGGAGATCGAGGTGGCCAAGGTTCTCAACCGTGGCCGCCCACCAGAGAGGCAGCTGACCTTCGAGCAGTGCATGAAGCGTCTGGCGGTCCACACCGTCGACGGCATCGACATCAAGCCGATGTACAAGCGCGAGGACGTGCCCGGCCCGCTGGGCTACCCGGGCGTCGCCCCCTTCACGCGCGGCGCCACCGTCCGCAACGGCGAGGCCGATGCGTGGGACGTGCGTGCTCTCCACGAGGATCCCGACGCGGACTTCACCCGCAGGGCGATCGTCACCGATCTTGAACGCGGCGTCGCCTCCATCTGGCTGCGCGTCGGCTCCGATGCCGTCCGGCCGGCCGATGTGGCCACCGTGCTGTCCGACGTCCTCCTCGAGATGGTCAAGGTCGAGGTCTCCTCCCGCGAGGACCAAAGGGCCGCCGCCGAGGCGCTCCTGGCCGTCTACGAGGCTTCCGACAAGCCCAGGGATCATGTCGCCTTCAACCTGGGCATCGACCCGATCGGCCTGGCCGCCCTGCGGGGCACCGCTCCCGATCTGTCGGGTCTGGGCGAGTGGGTCGGGCGCACCGCCGCCTATCCGAACGGCAATGCGATCACCGTCGATGCGACGATCTACCACAACGCCGGCGCGGGCGATGTGGCCGAGCTCGCCTGGGCCCTGGCTACCGGCGCCGAGTACGTGCGCGCCCTCGTCGAGCAGGGCATCGACGTCAACGACGCCTTCAAGGCGATCGAGTTCCGCGTCACGGCCACCCACGACCAGTTCCTCACGATCTCGCGCCTGCGCGCGCTCCGCATGTGCTGGTCGCGCGTCGGCGAGGTCTTCGGCGTCGACGAGGCCAACCGCGGCGCCCGTCAGAGCGCCGTCACCAGTTGGCGGGAGCTGACCCGTGAGGATCCCTACGTCAACATCCTGCGCGGCACGATCTCGACCTTCGCCGCCGCCATCGGCGGCGCCGAGGCGATTACGACCCTGCCGTTCTGCGGCGCCCTGGGCCTGCCCACCGATGACTTCGCCCGCAAGGTCGCCCGCAATACCGGCATCATCCTGGCCGAGGAGGTCAACATCGGCCGCATCAACGACCCGGCCGGCGGCTCCTTCTACGTGGAGTCCCTCACCGGTTCGCTGGCCGAGGCCGGCTGGGCCGAGTTCCAGAGGGCGGAGTCCGCCGGGGGCATGTCCGCGGCCCTGACCGGCGGCCGTGTGGCCGAGGTCCTGGCCGAGTGCAGCAGCGAGCGCGCCAAGCGCCTGGCCACCCGCAAGCAGCCGATCACGGCCGTCAGCGAGTTCCCGCTGCTCGACGCCAAGTCCATCGAGACCAAGCCCTACCCGCAGGCCCCGGCCCGCGACGGCCTGGCGTGGCACCGCGACTCCGAGGTCTTCGAGGGGCTCGTCGATCGTTCGGCCACCCGGGCCGAGCGCCCGAAGGTCTTCTTGGCCTGCCTGGGCACGCGCCGTGACTTCGGCGGTCGCGAGGGCTTCTCGGCCCCCGTCTGGCACGTCGCCGGCATCGCGACCCCCGAGGTCGAGGGCGGTACGGTCGACGAGATCGTGGCGGCCTTCAAGGCCAGCGGGGCCCAGGTCGCGGATCTGTGCTCCTCCGCCAAGGTCTACGCGGAGCAGGGCGTCGAGGTGGCGAGGGCCCTGCGCGAGGCGGGGGCCGAGGCCGTCTACCTGTCGGGCGCCTACAAGGAGCTGGGCATCTCGGACGAGGAGGCCGCCGAGCTCTTCGCCGGACGCCTGTTCCTGGGCATGGACGTCGTCGACGTCCTCAGCCGTACACTCGATGTCATGGGGGTGGCGAAGTGAGTACTCTTCCTCGTTTTGATTCCATCGATCTCGGCGCGGGCCCGATCCCGGACTCGGCCGCCGAGGACTTCGCCGCTCTGGCCGCCCGGGCCGGCACCGGCGAGGAGTGGTTGACGCCCGAGCAGATCCCCGTCGGCACGCTGTACGGCGAGGACGCCTACGAGGGTGTCGACTGGCTCGGCACCTACGCCGGCCTGCCGCCGTTCACGCACGGCCCGTACGCCACCATGTACGCCTTCCGTCCGTGGACGATCCGCCAGTACGCCGGCTTCTCCACGGCCAAGGAGTCCAACGCCTTCTACCGCCGCAATCTCGCGGCCGGCCAGAAGGGCCTGTCGGTCGCCTTCGACCTGCCCACCCACCGCGGCTACGACTCCGACAACCCGCGCGTGCCCGGCGACGTCGGCATGGCCGGTGTGGCCGTCGACTCCATCTACGACATGCGCGAGCTCTTCTCGGGCATCCCGCTCGACCGCATGAGCGTGTCGATGACGATGAACGGTGCCGTGCTGCCGATCCTGGCCCTGTACGTGGTGACCGCCGAGGAGCAGGGCGCCAGGATGGAGCAGCTGGCCGGAACGATCCAGAACGACATCCTCAAGGAGTTCATGGTTCGTAACACCTACATCTACCCGCCGCAGCCGTCGATGCGGATCATCTCCGACATCTTCGCGTTCACCAGCGCGAACATGCCGAAGTGGAACTCGATCTCCATCTCCGGCTACCACATGCAGGAGGCCGGCGCCACGGCCGACATCGAGATGGCCTACACGCTGGCCGACGGTGTCGACTACATCCGCGCCGGCGAGTCGGTGGGCCTGAAGGTCGACCAGTTCGCCCCGCGACTGTCCTTCTTCTGGGCCATCGGCACCAACTTCTTCATGGAAGTCGCCAAGATGCGCGCGGCCCGCATGCTGTGGGCCAAGCTGGTGCACCAGTTCGGACCGAAGAACCCGAAGTCGATGAGCCTGCGCACCCACTCGCAGACCTCGGGCTGGTCGCTGACAGCCCAGGACGTCTACAACAACGTCGCCCGTACCTGCGTCGAGGCCATGGCGGCGACCCAGGGCCATACGCAGTCGCTGCACACGAACTCGCTGGACGAGGCCATCGCCCTGCCCACCGACTTCTCCGCGCGCATCGCCCGCAACACCCAGCTGTTCATCCAGCAGGAGTCGGGCACCTGCCGCGTCATCGACCCCTGGAGCGGTTCGGCCTATGTCGAGGAGCTCACCAAGGACCTCGCCCTCAAGGCCTGGGGCCATATCCAGGAGGTCGAGGCGGCCGGCGGCATGGCCAAGGCCATCGAGCAGGGCATCCCGAAGATGCGCATCGAGGAGGCCGCGGCACGCACCCAGGCCCGCATCGACTCCGGCCGTCAGCCGCTGATCGGCGTGAACAAGTACCGTCTCGACCACGAGGACCCGGTCGAGGTCCTCAAGGTCGACAACTCTCAGGTGCTCGCCGAGCAGAAGGCCAAGCTGGTCAGGCTGCGCGCCGAGCGCGACGAGGAGGCCGCCCGGGCCGCCCTCGAGAAGCTCGCCTGGGCCGCCGCCAACCCCGACCCCACCGATCCGGACCGCAACCTCCTCAAGCTGTGCATCGAGGCCGGCCGTGCGATGGCCTCCGTGGGCGAGATGAGCGACGCCATGGAGCGCAGCTTCGGCCGCTACACCGCTCAGATCCGCACGATCTCCGGTGTGTACGCCAAGGAAGTGAAGGAGTCCGCTGAGGTGGACGAGGCACGTGAACTCGTCGAGAAGTTCGAGCAGGCCGAGGGCCGCCGCCCCCGCATCCTGCTGGCCAAGATGGGCCAGGACGGCCATGACCGCGGTCAGAAGGTCGTCGCCACGGCCTATGCGGATCTCGGTTTCGACGTCGACGTGGGCCCGCTGTTTCAGACGCCGGAGGAGACGGCGCGTCAGGCCATCGAGGCCGATGTGCACGTGGTGGGCGTGTCGTCGCTGGCGGCCGGCCACCTCACGCTCGTCCCGGCGCTGCGCCACGAGCTCGACGCCCAGGGCCGTCAGGACATCCTGATCGTCGTCGGCGGCGTCATCCCCGAGCAGGACTTCCAGGCGCTGCGCGATGCGGGCGCCATGGACATCTATCCGCCCGGTACCGTCGTCCCGGACTCCGCGGTGCGCCTGCTCAAGGAGCTGCTCCACGCGCTCGGCGATGACGAGGTCCCGGCGTATGCCTAGGAGCATCGACGTCGGTGCGCTGGCCGGCCAGGTCCTGGCCGGCCAGCGCACCGGCATCGCCAGGGCGATCACACTGGTGGAGTCCGCTCTGCCGGCGCACCGCCCGTTGGCGCGCAGGCTGCTCGCCCAGTTGCTCCCCCACTCGGGCGGGGCGACGCGCGTCGGTCTGACCGGTGTGCCCGGTGCCGGCAAGTCGACGTTCACCGATGCCATGGGGTGCCGCCTGATCGAGCGGGGCCACAAGGTGGCCGTGCTGGCCGTCGACCCGTCGAGTACCCGCACCGGCGGCTCGATCCTCGGCGACCGGACCCGCATGGGCAGACTCGCCGAGTCGGACTCGGCCTACATCCGCCCCTCACCGTCCGGATGCCATCTGGGGGGCGTGGCCCGTGCGACGCGCGAGGCCATGATCATCGTCGAGGCCGCCGGCTACGACACCGTGATCGTCGAGACCGTCGGCGTCGGCCAGTCCGAGGTCGCGGTGGCCGGCATGGTCGACACCTTCCTGCTGCTCGCCCTGGCCCGTTCCGGCGACCAGTTGCAGGGCATCAAGCGCGGCATCCTCGAGCTCGCCGATGTCATCGCCGTCAACAAGGCCGACGGCGACAATGCGGGCGAGGCCCGCGTGACCGCGCGCGACCTGTCGATCGCCATGAAGCTCATCAATGACGAATCCAGCGGCCGGCGCACCCCGGTAATGACCTGCTCGGCCCTGACCGGCGATGGCCTCGACAAGGTCTGGGGCTCCGTCGAGGAGCACCGCTCCTGGATCGACGAGACCATCGGCCTGGCCCGCTACCGCGCCGACCAGCAGGTCGAGTGGATGTGGGCGCAGATCGAGGGCTCGGCCCTGGACTCGCTGCGCTCGACGCCCGAACTCCTCGAACTCGGTCATCGGCTCGAGGAGGAGGTCGGGAAGTCGACCGAGAGCGCCCTGGACGCCTCAGTCGAGTTCCTCGTCACCTGGGCGAAGAGCGTGTCCGGCTTCGAGTGGACCTGACCCGGGGCCCGGTCGATCTGCGTGCGGCCGGGGGCGGCGGACCCGTCAGCGGGACTCCAGGGCCTCGACCGCGCCCACCAGGACCCGGATCGCGGCCCGCTCGTCGACGGGGGTGAGTACCCGGGCGTTGAGCGGGCGTCCCGGTAGCCGGCGCACGTCGGCCACCGTCGTCCCCCTGGTGAGAACCGGGCCCGTCTCGACACCGGCCCACGGCGATGCGAACGCGGCGCCCACCGGCTCGGCGTCCTGTCACGAGGCGAGGTGGACAGCGCCAGCGCGTCCTCGATGCCCGTGCCCAGGTCCGCGATGAGCCTCATCCCGCCCCGCCGTAGCCGTGCTGGTCCCATTTGTGGCCCGGGCGGGGATCCTGCGGCGCTCAACGGTGTCCAGATCCGGGGCGATCGTGGCGGGCCGGGCCGCCGACTCGTAGAATCTGCGTGCAAGAGCCCGATGCGATGCGCTTGCGCACACAGCGGGCTTTCGTGCGCCGGGGCGGATGCCCCGACCACCGAACAGGGAGAGGCACATGCCAGGCATCGTGGTGATCGGCGCCCAGTGGGGCGACGAGGGCAAGGGCAAGGCCACCGATCAGATCGGAGAACGGGTCGACTACTGCGTCCGCTACTCGGGCGGTAACAATGCCGGTCACACCGTCGTCGTGAACGGTGAGAAGTTCGTCCTGCACCTGCTGCCCTCGGGCATCCTCAACCCCGGCTGCACCTGCGTCATCGGCAACGGCGTCGTCGTCGATCTGCAGGTGCTGGCCGCCGAACTCGACGAGCTCGGGAGGCGGGATGTGCACGTCGCGCACCCGCTGGTCAGCGCCAACGCGCACATTATCGCCCCGTACCACCGCACCCTCGACAAGGTCTGCGAGCGCTTCGCGGGCAAACGCCGCATCGGCACCACCGGCCGCGGCATCGGCCCGGCGTACTCCGACAAGGTCAACCGCATCGGTCTGCGCATGCAGGACCTGCTGGACCCGGCCGGGCTGCGCGACAAGGTCGAGGCCAGCCTCGAGCAGAAGAACCAGACACTCACCAAGATCTACAACCGGCACCCCCTGGATGCCGGGCAGGTCGCCGAGGAGCTCCTCGGCTACGCCGAGCGCTTCGCCCCGTGCATCGTCGACACCGGCCGGCTGCTCAACGATGCCTTGGACGAAGGCGGGGTCGTCCTCTTCGAGGGGGCCCAGGCCCACCACCTCGACGTCGATCACGGCACCTACCCGTACGTGACCAGCTCCAATCCGACGGCAGGCGGCGCCTGCACCGGTTCGGGCGTCGGTCCCACGCGCATCGACCGCGTCGTCGGCGTCTCCAAGGCCTACATCACCCGCGTCGGTGAGGGCCCGTTCCCCACCGAGCTGTTCGACGAGGCGGGCGAGAAGCTGCGCCGGGACGGCGGCGAGTACGGTGCCACCACGGGCCGGCCCCGCCGTTGCGGGTGGTTCGACTCACTCGTGGTCGATCAGGCGGCCAGGATCAACGGCTGCACCGACGTCTTCCTGACCAAACTCGACGTGCTCACGGGCTGGGAGAGGATCCCGGTGTGCGTGGCCTACGACGTCGACGGCAGACGTTTCAACGAGTGGCCCACCACGATGAAGGACCTGGCCAGGGCCAGGCCGATCTATGAGTACGTCGACGGCTGGACCGAGGACATCTCGGGCGCCCGCTCCTTCGACGAGCTGCCGGCCGCCTGCCGGGCCTACGTGCACCACCTCGAGGACCACATCGGCTGCCGCATCTCCGGCATCGGGGTGGGCCCCGGGCGCGAGCAGACGATCATCGTCAACGAGCTGGTCTGACCGCCGACCGGTTCTCGGGCCGGCGGGGCGATCACGGGGGTGTGACTACGACCCCGTTGCCGTCCCGGTTCCGAGATCCCATGATCCCATGCTGCCGAGGCCCGCTGCAGCTCGTACAACCTGGCGTAGCGACCGCCGCGGTCCATCGACTGCATATGGGTGCCCATCTCGACGACAGCACCGTCGTCGAGGACGACGATCCGGTCGGCGCCGGTCACTGTGCGCAGGCGATGGGCGATGACCAGGACGGTCCTGACCGCGACCAGGGCGCTCAGGGCCTCCTGGATGAGGGTCTCGTTCTCGGGATCGAGCGAGCTCGTGGCCTCGTCCAGCAGGACGATCGGCTCGTCCTTGAGCAGGGCCCTCGCGATCGAGATGCGCTGGCGCTCACCGCCGGACAGTTTCGCCCCGTTCTCACCGAGCCGGCTCTGCCAGCCCTCGGGAAGCCTCTCGATGAAGCCATCGCAGTGAGCGGTCCGGGCCGCCGCCCGCCCCTGTTCGTCGGTGGCCTCTGCCGATGCGGATGTTGTTCATGACCGTGTCGTCGAACAGCGTCACCTCGTGGAAGACGATCGAGACGTTCGACAGCCACGACTCCTCGTCGAACTCGCCGATGTCCCGGTCATCGACAACGGTGCGGCCCGAATCGGGGGTCCAGAAGCGGGCGGTGAGCCCGCCCGCGGTCGACTTCCCGGAGCCGGACGTCCGACCAGGGCGGTCACATGGCCAGGCTCCATCGTGAAGGAGACGCCCTTGAGCACCTCACGGTCGTCGTAACCGAAGTGGACGTCCTCGAGACTGACCCGGCCCTCTGTCAGGACGGCAGGCTCGTCGCCTCTGGCGACCGGCTCGGCAGGCCCGTGCAGACGTCACCGACGATCTCGACCTTCATGGCGATGCCACGAATGCCCGCCAGGGCCGCGCGCACGTTCCTGGACCGCTCACCGGTCCGCCGGCAGGCACGGATGTCCTTGATGCCCTCCAAGTACTCCTGAACGCAGGCGGCGGCATCCAGGCGTGCTCGGCGAAGATCTTCTCCTCGTGCCGGCGCGAGGCCAGTACGGCCAGGGCGGCGACGGGTAGGGTGATGAATGAACATGCACAATGCGAGCCGCCAGTCGAAGAAGGCCAGCATGATGCACACGAGGGTGCTCGAGATGCAGTTCGACACCAGTTGGGGCAGTACGCCGGGGAGCAGGGCCTCCTGATCTGTGACATCGCTCATCAGGTTCTCGGTGAGCCCTGACAGATCGTGCTGGTTGAAGTAGCTCCTGGGCAGCTGACGCAGGTGCTCAGTCAGACCCATGCGGGTCGCCTCGGACTCGGCGTAGGCGGCCAGATGGGTTCTGCGATAGTCGTGGCGCGCGCTGCAGAAGGTGATGATGAATCCGGCGATGCCCAAGACGAACAACCACCACATCCGCGACCATGCGATGCCGCCGCCGGTGAGTCCCCATCAGGATGAGGCCGAAGACCATGACCGAGATGGTGAAGGGGACCATCAGGACCAGATTGATCAGGATACAGGCTGCGACGGAGCTCCTGAGGTTCCGACAGGGCCGGAGCCGCAGCGCGGTCGGTGAGGCTCGCGCCGTCCTGCGAGACGTGCATCAGTTTGTTGAGCACGCCGGCCGATGGACGGCACGAAGAGGATGTAGAAGATAAAGCTCAACGCGAGGGGCGGCCAGTCGTCCACGCCGGTGCCCAGGATGATGCCCACCGGCAGGATGAACAGATAGGCGTTGTTGACGATTGCGGTGAACAGGGGCATGAGGTTCTGCCAGAACGGCGCGACCCGCACCGCGAGACCGGTGTACTCCTTGATCGAGTCCGACAGCTGCGAGAACGACGAGGTGCTCTGCCCGAAGGCCTTGACCACCGGCATGCCACGCACGTACTCGACGGTGGCGTTGGCCATGGACTCCTGCACCGCCATGTAGCGCGGCATCGTGTCGCGCATCCGCTTGTTGAAGGACCCTGACATCTGGACGCCGTAGGCGACGGCGATGCAGGCCACCGAGGCGACGCCGAGCCGCCGGTCGAAGACGAACAGCAGGACCAGTACTGCCAGCGGGGCGGTGAAGGACGCCACCAGTTCTGGGAGGGAATGCGCGATGAACTCGCTGGTCTTCTCGACATCGGTGTCCATCACCTTGCGCACCCGGCCGCTGCCCAGCTCCTCGAGCCGGCCGAGTGGTGCACGGACCACGTCTCGGCCATGGCCAGATGCAGCCGGTAGGCCACTTCGAATGCGGCTGAGCGGGAGCACAGTAGTGGGACGAGGTAGAAACCGACGCTCCCGACGACCCCGCCCAGGGCCAACCGCACCGGGACGTCGCGGCCACGTCGAGCCGCGAGAAGTCCGGGTAGGCGCTGATCGCCGCGGCGATCACGAAGTAGATGGAGATGGCGATGAACGGGACGAACAGGCAGACCGAGGAGAGCACCGCGAACAGCATGGAAGCGTGGAGCAGCCCTCGACGGTTGCCGGCTACGCCCATGGACCTGGCGAACCAGCCGGGCTCTGGCCGGCCTGTTCGCGGATCCTCTCCGCCCCATTTCCGTCATGATCGACTCCTAGACGATTCCGGCGCGCTCGAAATGGCGCTTCAGGAAAAGACGTCACAGAAGGCATCCGACGATGCCGCAAGCGAATGCCGCGACCAGCAGCCCCAGCAAGATGCCGGGGTTCATGGTGTCCATGATGCTTCTGCCGTACTCGACTCCCCGGCTGCTCGCCGACATCAGCTCCAAGTAGTAGTCGGGCATGACCAGCATCGGCAGGAACTCACCGAGTGTGAAGCATGCCGCTACCAGTGCGAAGCCGATGGTGCTCCACCGGAAGCTCTTGAACTCACCGACGCGGCTGCACATCTCGGCCAACACGGAGCCGATGATGAATGCGACCATGATGGGCCAACCGGTGCCGATGAGGAACATGATGATTCCGCACAGGACACCTGGGATGAGCATGGCCCATGCCTTCGGCACTCGCACGCGCATGTGGGTCCAGACGATGCCGGACGGGATCGCTGACAGGGCCGGGCCCAGCAGGTGGTCGACGACGCTCAGCGAGGCGATACCGACCGCGATCATTGTGGCAATGAAGAAGATGAGGCCGAAGACGCCCAGGACGATGAGGTCCTTCGCGCGCAGCGTGTCAGTAGATCGTGGTTCGACACTGACGGGTTCAGTGCTCATGATGATCGTTCTCCTTCCTTTTCGATGACGGCGCCGGGGCATGTGGTATGCCTAGTCCATCCGCACGACCCGAGTGCAGGTACTGGCAAGGAACTCGGCGGGCATCTTGGAGGCGGCGGTCCTCGCAAATCAAATCAAGAACTGTGGCGGTGCCGTGCCCCGTTCCTCAGCCACTCGAGCGGTGGGCAAGAGCATTGGTGATCGAAGCGAACTCTGCGGGGCGCGCATAGGTGATGCTGTGGCCACAGTCGACCTCGAGCCGGCGCGTTCGGTCAGGCAGTGTGCTCGCACAGCGGCGCTGCAGGACGGGTGGGATCTTGCGGTCCCGCAACGTGTGAACATGGGTGATGTCGATGTTCTCGGGGATGCAGTAGCCCACCGGTTCCGAGAGGATGGAGATGGGCTCAGGGACCCATACGGTCCACCAACCGCCGAGCGTCAGTCGCGGGAAGGCCGTGGCAGAGCATGATCCCGGAAGCGGCGGTGACTGATTCCGCCCATCCGTCCAGGGTGACTGGCCAGGGGGCCCGCACCATCGCGCCCTGGCAGATCCACTGCGGTGACGGTGGTCGTACGACGGGGTATGACGCGCTCCCGGCACCACGAGGTGTGCATACCGCCGTGCACCAGCACCACTCCAGGTGCGGGGTCCCCCGACGCGAAATCCAGTCCGGCTCTTGCGGCGACCGAGCGCACCGGTGGAACCGCCCTGTCGTCAGCGCGAATGCCATGGAGCGGGCCTGCCGTGCTCATGAGCGCATCAGTGTCAGAAGACGCTCGGGCGAGTCCAAGGGCTCGTCGGCGGTGACGCGTCCATGCTCGAGGCGTACCACGCGCGAACAGCATTCGAGCGCGCACTCGGCGTCGTGCGTGATGAGTGCAATGGTGTGCCCCTGCCCGGCCAGCCGGCGCAGGAGCGCGCTCACTGAGCGCATCGTACGGCCGTCGAGCCCGCTCGTCGGTTCGTCGAGAATGAGCACGGGGGCGTCGTTCATCAGCGCCGCGCCGAGTACGAGACGCTGCTTCTGCCCGCCGGACAACGTCGCCGGGTGCCGGTCCGCCATGTCCTTGAGCCCGAGATCGCGCAGGACCCGACGGCCTTCTCGCGCAACCGATCCTGCTGCGGATGCCCGGTGGGCAGCTCGTCGAGCACGCTCTCCCCGAAGAGCTGGCTGTCGAGGTCCTGCCCGATGTACCACACCGTGCGCCGGCGCCGGTCCGCCCGCATGACGCGATTGGACAGGCGGACCTCACCCGAACTCTGCCCGACCAGACCGGAGAGCACCCGGCCGAGAACGCTCTTGCCGGCTCCGTTCGGCCCGACGAGAGCGACGATCTCGCCGGCCGCCAGTTGCAGGTCGATGCCGCCCAAGGCGCGCAGCGGACCGAAATCCCGCGTGACCCCCTTGGCATCGAGCACCGGGCGTGTCTGTCCAGTACCCGGGTGAACCGGGAGCGGGCTTCTGCGGTGCAGGTCCTGCAGCGAGGGGACGCGGAGACCCATCTCGATGAGGCGCTGTGACGGGAGGGCTCGGAATTCGTCCCTGGTGAGATCCTCCTCGATCCTCCCCGCGCGCAGGCAGACGATCCGGTCGACCAGATCCATGAGGTAGTACAACCGGTGCTCGGCGACGATTATGGTCTTGTCCTGGGCCTTCAGCCCTTGGAGCAGGGCGCGCAGGTCGTCGGTCGCCTGCATGTCGAGGTTCGCCGATGGCTCGTCCAGCACGTAGGCCTCCGGGTCGATGGCCCGGGCCGAGGCGATCGCAACGCGTTGGCGCATGCCGTACGAGAGCCCGCGCAGCCGGCGGTCGAGCATGCCTTCGAGGCGGAGCTCTTCTGCCGTATCGTGCACACGTTTGACGATCTCGTGGTGGCGCAGTCCATAGTTCTCGCAGCCGAAGGCGATCTCGCCGGCAACCTCGTTCGAGAAGAATTGGCTGCGGGGGTCCTGGAAGACGTTCCCGATGAAGCGTCCGCGCCTCCAGATCTCGAGTTCGGCCAGATCGAGTCCGTCGAGCAGGACCCTGCCGGCCAGTCTGCCGGGGTGGAAATAGGGCGGCAGACCGTTGATGAGCCTGGTGAGGGTGGTTTTTGCCGCTGCCGGACGGACCGATCAGGACGACGACCTCGCCGGGAGCTATCTCGAGCGAGACGTCATGGACCTGCGTCTGGTCCTCGCCGTAGGCGAAGGATGCCTGGTCGAACGTGATGGAGGCGCCCATGGCAGGACCCCTCACCGGCCGGCCGCGCGCGGGAGCACGATGGCCGCCACCGTGAGGAGCAGGGAGACGGACATGAAGATGACGTCGGTCGTTCGCATGCGATTGATGTAGTAGGCGTGCTTGGTGCAGGGGCTTTCGATGCCGCGCACCACCGCCGCCGCAGAGATCTCGTCCGCCAACCTCAGCTCGCGGAAGATGAGGGGCACAACGGCGTACTCGAAAGTACTGAGCGGGTTCTTGAGAACCGCCAGCGGCGAGTCCAGAGACCTCGTACGCGCATCGCGTCCCGGACCTCGGTGGTCTCAGAGGCCACGGTCGGGATGAAGCGGAGCATGACCGTGAGCATGAGCTGGACGCTGGCCGGGATGGGGAGCTGCCGGATGCCGGCGGTCAGTTTCGCCGAGGGGACCGCGAAGAGCAGGCGGGCCGCCAGTAGGACGGGGATCGACTTGTACACCAGGGCGAGTGTCATCGGTGGGGGGATGATGATCCCGAAGTGCACATCGACGAGCAGCCATGCGACCCCGATGGCGTAGCCGGCGAGGAGTCTGACGGCCGGGGCCATCCGCCCGTACACGCCGCTCAACACGAGGAGCACGGCGGTGAGTGCAGCGTGGACGAGCAGGTTCGGCACGAGATAGGACACCACCGTGGCGCACAGGACCAAGAAGAGCACGGCCCGGACATCCATCCGCATCAGCCGGTCGTACCCGGGGTCGCTCCTTCCCCAGCCCGGGCTCATGCCACGACCCTCGCCCGCTGGAAGTGACGGCGCATGATGCGATGAGCGAGCAGAACGCCCAGCACGCCGCCGATGACCGAGATCAGCATGGCTCCGGCGATGTGCAGCGGGCTGTGCACCATGCGCACCTGCATGTCGAACAGCTCCTGCGAGAAACCGCCCTTGGACGCGCGCTCGGTGAGGGTGTCCCAGGCGAACCACAAGGGGATCGTGTTGCCGAAGACCATGCCGGCCGACAGGATGACCCAGCTGATGCCGGTTCGGACCGTGGACCGGTAGTGTTCTTGCCGATCATGGTCGCCTCGCAGAGCGCCCCGAGCAGTATGAAGTAGGGGATCAGGAAGAGGTACCCGAGCAGGTCGTAGACGAGGCCCTGCACTGTCACCCAGATGAAGATCAGCCCGTGCTTGTCGATGCGCCGTGCGGCGACCGAGAAGAAGATGGCGCTGATGAACATCTCCGCCGCGGCCGAGACGTACAGGTAGAGGAAGGGCACAGGCAGCATGATCGAGCCGACGACCGAGTTGGCCACCATTGCCAGGCCAGCATTGCGGCGCCGGTCATGATGTCGCGTGTCGTGAGTTTCCCGGTCCGGCCGTTCACGACCCCTTCAGTGTTCATCATCATGTTCTTCCTGATCGGTGGGCTGCTCGTCGGATGGCTCGTGGTGCCCGATGCGCCAGGATGCCGACCGGGCGCGCTCGGCCCAGAACTGCTGGTACCTGCCGCCCTGCGCGAGCAGCTCGTCGTGGATGCCCCGCTGGACGATCTCACCCCGGTCCAGGACGAGGATCTGGTCCGCGCCTGCGATCGTGCTCAACTCGTGCGCGATCACGACGACGGTGGAGTCCCGGCGCAGCGAGACCAGGGCCTCCGAGACGGCCCTTCGTGTCGACCAGTCCAGGGCGCTGGTCGGCTCGTCGCACAGCACGATCGGGGCCCGGCGCAGCAGTGCGCGTGCGATGGACACCCGCTGGCGCTCCCCGCCCGACAGCAGCAGGCCGCCCTCGCCGACGCGGGTCCGGGCCCCCTGGGGCAGACGCTCGGCGATCTCGTCCACATAGGCCAGGCGCATCGCCTCGGCGACCCGTTCGGCTGGGGCGTCGGGGTCGCTGAAGCGCACATTGGCCTCCAGGGTGTCGTCGAACAGGTAGACGTCCTGGAAGATCATCGACATGGACTGGTGCAGCTCGTCGACCGGAACCCGCCGCACGTCCACGTCGCCCACCTTGACGGCGCCCGAGCTGACGTCCCAGAAGCGGGAGATCAGCCGCAGCATGGTGGTCTTGCCGGAGCCGGATGCGCCCACGATGGCGGTCATGGCATTGGCTGGTATCCGTGCGCAGACGCCCCGCAGTATGGGCGCCCCTGTGGTGTAGCCGAAGTGCACGTCGTCGAAGACGAGATCGGTCGTCGCGGGCAGGGCCTTCGGATGAGGCGATTCGGGCATGACGGGGGTGTCGAGCAGCTCCTGAACGGCGTCGACCTCTTCGCCGGCCTTGCGCAGGGTCACGGCGAAGCTGGCCAACAGGTTCAGCGGGCCGATGAATTGGGCGACGAGACCGATGAGGGCGATCATCATCGCGGCGTCGCGCCCGCCCAGCAGCAGCCATACGGCGAGTGAGACGGTGGCGCCGAAGACGCAGTTGGTGATGATGCTCTGCGCGATCGAGCCGACGATCGAGGCCCTCACGGCTCTGCGCATCGCGCGGCGCTGTTCCTCGATACTGCTGCTCAGCGGCTCGTAGCCGGCACCGCTGACACCGGCCGAGCGCAGCGCCACCTGGTTGCGCGCGAACTCGAGGAGCCTCCGGTCCGTGACGAATTGGTGGGCGCGCACCTGCTCCTCGGCGTGGGTCTCGGACCAGGAGCCGAGTCGCGAGGAGATCCACACGATCACGCACGAGGCGATCAGGGCCAGGCCGAGCCGCCAGTCGATGGCCAGCGCGCCGACAGCGATCGTCGCTGGCACGGCGACATTCACGATGAGCGGGACGATGACGTCCATCGACACCGTGGCCACGAACATCGTGCCGCTGACGGAGACCTGGGAGGCCTTCGCGGGGGCCTCGCCGTCGAACCAGTTCTGCGGCAGCCTCACGAGATGATGGCCGAGGCGCTCGTGCATGACATCGATGATGCGCAGCGAGCCCTTGAAGCCGTCCCAGGTGGCGATGCTCAGCAGGACGGCCTGAACGACGAACGCGATGGCCAGGATGATGATCCAACGCACTGCCCGGCCGGGAGAGCCGAACAGGGCCCGGATCGTCGGGACGATGAGAATGGCCGCGATGCCCTGGGCGATTGCCGCCGCCACTGCGAGGGCGATCGTCGAGCCGAGCGGATTCCTCTGCCCCCTGCCCGCTATGAGACTGAGTGCTCTGATCATCGTGCGCCTCCCGCCGCCCGCTCGTTGTGCTGCAATGTGTTCGCGCTGTCCCACAGCGAGCGGTAGAGCCCTTGACCTGCGACGAGCTGCTCATGGGTGCCCTGCTCGACGACACGGCCGTGGTCGAGGACCACGATGTTGTCGGCCCCGGTGATGGTGTGGAGCCGGTGGGCGACGACGATGACGTTGCGACCTCGGGCGAGCCGGTCGAGCGCGCTTTGGATCCGGGTCTCCGATTCGGGGTCCGTGGCCGATGTCGCCTCGTCGAGGATGAGGATCGGGGCATCGGCCAGCAGCGCGCGGGCAATGCACACGCGCTGGGCCTGCCCGCCGGACAGGCGGGCGTCATCACCGACGACCGAGTCGTAACCGCGGGGCAGCGTCATGATCTCGTCGTGGACGCTGGCGGCCCTCGCGGCCTCGATGACGGCCTCCATGGGGGTGTCGGGGCTGCCCAGACGAATGTTCGCGGCGATCGAGATGCCGAGCAGCTGCAGATCCTGCAGGACCGTGCCGACCAGTTCCCGCAGGGCGGTCTCGTCCAGTTCGCGGATGTCGACTCCGCCGATCTCGATCGAACCCGAACCCACGTCGCGGAACCGCGCGAGCAGTGCGGCCAGGGTGGATTTACCGGAACCGGACGGGCCTACGACCGCGGTGACCTTGCCCGCGGGGAAGGACAGAGAGACGTTCTGCAGAGCGGGGTTGGCCGAGGCGCCCTCGCCGTAGCTGAAGCTCACGTCGTGCACCTCGACATCGGTGCCTTGCGGCTGCCTCGGCTCCTGGGAGGCCGACAGCTCGGTCTCGTGCAGGGTTTCGGTGATGCGCCGGGCGGCGTCCATGGCCTGGGTGCGCGCCTGCCCGCTGGCGGCCAGGGTCTGGAAATTGGCCGGCATCAGTAGCGCGGCTATCAGGGTGACGAGCACCTCCGGCGGGGCGACCCCGAACGAGTGCACCGTCCAGGCGCCCACAGCGAGCATGACGAGCGCGACCATGGGGGAGGAGATCGTCGTCACGGCGATCGAGTGCGCGCGCATCTGCGGGGCGACGAGCCTGCCGAATTCGCGGCGGAATTCCTGAGACTCCTTGGCGAACCGGGCCGAGCCCTCGTCGGGGCGGCCGAATATCTTCAGCACGCCGATGCCGTTGACGTACTCGATGATGGCGCTGGAGACCCGCTCCAAGCCGCGGTGCATGGCGGCCATCGTTTCTTGATTCGTCCGGGCGGCCAGCAATGAATAGAGCACCATGTAGAGGACGAGGGGGATGATCGCCGCCAGCCCCAGGCGCCAGTCGATGCACATGCAGAAGATGAATCCGGCGGTGGGCGTCAATGCACCGGCGACGGTGTCGACGATGGTATGCGCGACCAGCTGGTGCACCGAGCCCACGTCGTTCTGGATGAGTTGACGGACGCGGCCGGTCGAGCGCTCGTCGAACCAAGCCAATGGCAGGCGCCCCAGTTTGTCGGCCAGTGCCCGGCGCAGCCTGGCCTGCACATCCGTGTCGACGAAATGGCATACGAGTAGTGCCAGCGAGTTGAGTCCCACGGAACAGGCCAGCCCCATCAAGAAGATGAACAGGGCGGCCCAAGACGATCCGACGGCGGCCCCGGTGACGCGTCGGATGAGCGTCAGCAACCCCCAGAGGGGGACTACCGAACTCGCTGAGGAGACTACTTGCATCACCACAGCGATCACCAGCGGCCTGATATGCGGGCCCAGTACCTCCCGCAAGGCTTCTGAATCCGTCACGTGGCCATCTTGGTCGGCTTCTCCAGACATCGCCCCACCTCCCCTGCGATGATCTCTACTAGCATTCCTTATCGGGTCGAAGTGGTGGAGGTGGGAACCCGGGATTAGGATCGGTCCGCACCATTCGTGCACCGTCGCACGCCAAGGTGCGACGGCTTCGACGGTGAGTTCCGCATCCTGCTCGGCCTTCACCATGACGCCCCGGTCGATTGTCGCGGTCGTTCCCGCTTCCGGCTGGTAAGTCTCAACCGATCTGTAATCGGTTCTCACCTGTGGCAGGAATATCGTTCGCGTCTGCGGATCGTGGAAGACTTCTTCATTGCGGGCGTCCGCGCGTATCAGTTCTTGGACCAACTCATGATCTGACGCCGAGTGGAGGGTGCCGCCCCTGTGCAGTCGTGGCGCGACTTGACCGCTGACCACCGGAGTATGCCTGACATGCCTGCGCGCCGGTTCCAAGGCCGTTTCGTAAACGACGAATGCCCCCAGCGAGTGGCTCGCCAGGATGACGGGCCACTCGGCGCGGGGCAGTGCGTGGGTGCGGGCGGCGGCATGAGCGTCTCAACGTCTCTCGCCGAATCGGCCATGCTTGGTCCCTCTAGTAGGTATCAGACAACTATGATCAGTTAGTTTAGGCTCATCTGAACCGGTACTGCAATGCTTCGACAGGAGCGCATCGCCGGGGTTCCCCGAAGCGATGAGTCGTCGTGGAGCGGATCGGCGGGCGCTGTTCGCCGACTGCGAGGTCAACGGGTGATGCCGTCCCGCACCACGTGTACCAGGCCGTCCAGCAACGACTCGATCAGCAACCGGAAGTAGCGCTCACTGACCTCCTCGCCCCCCGCGCCCGACAGCCTCCCCAGGAAACCGCCGGTCAGGTCCCTGAGGGCGGGGGAATCGTCTGCCATCGGCGTCAGGCCGGCGAGCATCGCGTCGATGTCGTGCCGGTTCGGGCCGACGGCCGACTGGTGATCGCGGGAGGCGATGGTGGACTCCGCCACGTTGAAGATCATCGTGCAGACAACGGGCGCCATGGCCCCGAAGCTGGCCTCGTGCAGTTTCGCGAAGGCCCCCTCGATGATCGGCAGATGGGCCGGGCCGAGGCGTCCGCGCAGCACGGCGTCCGCGATGCCGTTGTAACGCAGCATCACGGTACGCATCTCGAGCAGCAGCTTGATGAACCACTCCCGCCACTCGAGCCGGCCGTCCGGGATCTCGACGGTGCCGCAGACGCGGTCGATGACGGTCTGCTGGACGGCCTCCTTGGTCTCGAAGTAGTGGTAAACGACCGAGGGGACGACGTCCAGCTCCGTGGCGAGATCCCGCACCGACCAGCCCTCCAGGCCGCATCGTTCGGTCAGCCCCAGGGCCGCCTCGGTGATCCTCGTGGCGTCCAGTCCGAGGCGTCGCGAGGTGCCCGTCGACTTATTCGCCATGGGAATATCCTAAGCCCGGTTGACAATACTAGAACAGCATTCTAGTGTGATGCCCATCGACTGCTGCGCAGCAAGTCAATTCGGTGTTTCCAGTGAGGAGAGGTGTTTCGTGGCGGAAGCCGGGACGGCTGTGGAGGCTCCACAAACGCGGCTGGTGCTGATGACGGTGCTGCTGGCCTACTTGGGCCAGATGATCCTGAACCCGGTGATCTCGCCGTTGTCGCGCGCCATGGGCATGGCCGAGTGGCAGATCGGGGCGACGATATCCCTTGCCGCGATGGCACTGGTGGTCTTCAGCCAGTTCTGGGGAAGGCGCTCCCAGCGTCTCGGTGTCAAGCGCACCCTGTTCACCGCGATGACGATCGCCCTGGTCGCGCTGGCCGGGTTCGCCGTCGTCAGCTGGTTGGGAACCGCGGGGCTGCTCGCCGGCCCGCTGCTCGTCGTGCTGGTGATGGCCACCCGGGGCGTCGTCTACGGCAGCGCCATCTCCGCCGTCTCCCCGTCCGCCCAGTCCTATCTGGTCACCCACTCCGTCACCGAGGAGCAGAGAGTCAGGGCGGTCGGGGCGGTCGGCGCCATGAACGGTTTCTCCGGTATCCTCGGCTCGGTCCTGGGCGGCGCGCTGTCGGCCATCGGAGGACTGATGCTGCCGATCACCCTCATGCCCGTGGCGATACTGGTCGGTATCGTCCTCTTGGGGCTCAGGTTCCGCCCTGAGAGGAGCACCGGGCTGGTCGAGAAACCGGCGTCCATCTCCTTCCGCGATCCCCGGGTGGCCCCTTTCCTCGTGGCCGGGTTCCTGATGTTCCTGGCCTTCTCCTCAGTGCAGTCGGTGATCGGATTCGCCGTCCAGGACCGCTTCGGGCTGGGCCCGGAGGCGACCGCCGCGGTCACCGCGGTCATGACGGTGATCATCGCCTTGACGATGGCCGTCACCCAGTCCGCGGGGGTCGCCAGGCTTCACTGGGACTCCCGCCGGTTGCTGCGTTCCGGCCTGCTGGTCGCCGCCGTCGGCGGGGTTCTCATGCTGCCCTTCGGATCGCCGGTCATCATGGGCGTCGGCGGCGCACTGCTCGGCATCGGCGTGGGAATGGCCATGCCCGGCTACACAGCGGGGCCGACGATGAGCATGACGGTGGAGGAACAGGGCGGACTGGCCGGCCTGATCAATGCCAACAACGGCCTGACCTATGCGATCGCCCCGGTACTGTCCACCTCGCTCTACGGGGCCAACCACACGGTTCCGTTCATCGGACTCGTCGTGCTGCTTGCCGGAGGAACGGTGTTCTGCCACCTGCACCCGAACCTGCGCAGGGGGTGAGTGCGGAACGATCCGCGAGGATGCGATCGGTGAGCTGCTTCTGAGCATGGATGGCGTCGATACCGATGCCGATGCGGCCCGGGCCGATGAGATCCTCCGCTCGCTCGATCTCGACGGCAAGGCCGACCGGCACCCGATGTCCCCCAGGGGGCCGGGTCGCTCACGGCTCGTGCGTGGATGAGGCCGGGGTGCGGTACCCGCGGGGACTCTTCCGATGAGCCGCACCGGATCCGTGTCCGAGAGATCCGCTCCTGCCGCCCGCTACCCCTGAGCAGGTTCCGGCATGGCGGGCCGTGCGGGCCCGGCATGCTAGCCTCAACCCCCGTGAGCGGACGCGACGGATCGGTTGACATCGCCCGCGGGCTGGCCATTACCGGCATCGCCTTCGGTCATGTTCTGCGGGGGGTCAAGAACGCCGGCCTCATCGACGGGCAGTCCGCTGTCTATCTCGTTACAGACAGAGCGGTCTACATGGTGCACGTCGCCCTGTTCGCCGCCGCGGCCGGCCTCATGGTCAAGGGCTCGCTGACCAAGCGGGGGCCGGCCGCCTATCTGCGCGAGCGTCTCGGCGACTTCGGGTGGGTCTACGTCATCTGGAGCATCGTCCAGGGCCTCCTGCAGTACGTGCTGGCCGGCTCGGTCAACAACGAGCGCACGCTCGGCTCGATCCTCGCGCTGTGGCTGCCCGCCAACCAGATGTGGTTCCTGCCCTGGATCATGGTCATGACCGTGCTCGTCACCGTCGCCCGGCCCTGGAGCTCCCGTCTGCGCGGCGCCCTGTCGTTGGCCGGCGCGGCAGCGCTCAGCATCGGCTGCTGGGGCCTGTTCGGGCCGTTCATCTTCCTCGAGGGCCTCGGCCTGAGCGTCTTCTTCTTCACCGCCGCGACCGGCACCCTCGTCGGTTACTCGCGTCTCCGCGAGCGCCTGCGCACCGGCGGCACGGTCCTCGTCCTCGTCGTGTCGGCCGCCGTCTACGGACTCATCATCGCCCTCGGCCACCCGGCGGCCCCGACGACGACGCAGTTCGACCGCACCCCGGTCAGCATCGGCCAGGGTTTCGTCTGCGCCTGGGCGGGCGTCATCGCCGTCTTCGCCCTGTCGGGGCTGCTCGACAGGGTCCGCCCCGCCGCCCGCCTGCTCGGCTACCTGGGGCGCCGGTCCATGGTCATCTTCCTGGCCCACACCCTCGCCCTTGCCGCCACCCGCATCCTGCTGGTGAGGCTCGGCATCGACGGTGTCGCCGTCCACCTCGTCGCCGGCACGGTCATCGCCCTGGCGGGCTCGATCATCCTGTGGTGGGCCACCCGCCGCCGGCTGCCCTGGATCTGGCACGCCCCCGGATTCGTGACGGGCTGACGCCGGCCTTGCCCGAGACTGTCCGTACCGGCCGGCCGTCTGAACCGGCGCTGTGGCTGCCGTTTTGGGGCGGGCACGCGGCCCTCCGGACGGCCGGCCGGTAAGCTGCCTCCGTGAGCTCTGGATCTGGTCCCATCACCGTTCTCGTCGTGGGCTCTGGCGGGCGCGAGCACGCCCTGGCCCTGGCCATCAGCGAGGACCCGGACGTCGCCGGCGTCCACGTGGCGCCCGGTAACCCCGGTACGGCAGCCTTCGCCACCAATCACCCGGTTCACCCGGTCGACATCCTCGATGGCTCCGCCGTGGCCGGCCTCGCCGCCGAGCTGGGCGCCGACCTGGTGGTCATCGGCCCCGAGGCCCCGCTGGTCGCCGGCGTGGCCGACGCCGTGCGCGAGCGCGGCGTCGCCTGCTTCGGCCCGGGCGCGGCCGCCGCCC
>NZ_CAUTOU010000020.1:0-31862 GCF_963539965.1 uncultured Propionibacterium sp. | reverse complement strand
CGGAACAAGACCAGAAATCCATCAAGAATACGGTTTTGTTTCATGACGGCCATAGGTCAACTCAACTGTTGCGAGATATCCGCCGAAGGCGTCCGTGATGGCCCTCCTCCCATCGAGGACGTGGGTTGTCTCGCCCAGGTGCTGGATGACTTTCGCGTCCTCCCTGAACAGTTGTCCCTGCGCCTCCATGTCCTTGGTGTCTGCCGTGTCGTTGAATTCATCGAGGACGTTTCGTATGGCCTCCCTGTCCTCGAGCTCCGCCAGCCTCTTTTCAAGATTATCAAGCGCCCATTCCGCCATGCTCGTACTCTCCTTCTTGTTCGCCCATGTCGATTGTCCTGATCACACGCGCCGGATTGCCCACCGCCACGCTGTTGTCCGGGACGCCCTTGGTCACGACGCTTCCTGCACCGATGATGGAGTTCTCTCCGATGGTCACGCCAGGGCAGATGGTGACGTTGACCCCGATCCACGCGTTCTTCCTGATGCACACCGGCTTGCAGATGATGATCATCTTGTCCTTGAAATCGTGGTTGACCGTCAACACGGTGACCTGCGGGGCGATCATGACCCCTTCCCCGATGTCGATGCCGCCCGCCGCGCTGGCGCAGAAACTATGGTTGATGAACGCGTTGTCCGCCAGGCTGACCTGCCTTCCCATGTCTATCTGGAAAGGTGCGTTTATGCTTGCGTTCTCCCCCAAGTGCCCCAACAGCTCCTTTTCTTTCTCGTGAAGAAGCGGCCTGTCCATCATGAGTGGCAGATAGTCCTTGTTTATGTCGAAGACGATCCTTCCGCTCCTCGTCATCTCCTCGATCGCCGGGGAATACTCCGGGTCTCTCATGTCGACCGGGATGCCGTCCCTCAGCTTTTCGAACAGGTCCATTTGGATTTCCTCTTTCACGTCTTGCCCTGCTGCTCTTCTTTTCCCAACCAGATCGATGCTGCGGTTGTCACATGCTGTGACAGCCGCCTCCGGCTGCTCTCCTCGTACCATGGCCGCCATGAAACGAGATCGTTTGTTGGTTCGGGGATTGGGAGGTGTTCAACATTGCGGTTGAGGAGTGCGCTCTGTGATGCACGAGGCGACGCCCCCGGGCGTCTGCCCGGAGGCGTCGTGCTGACGGTCAAAGATGCGGTTCCTGGTGGTGCTCCCGGCCGGTCGGGACGGCGATTTCCTCGGGGGCGTCGAGCCGCATTCCCCGATCATGCCCCGGACGTCTCATCGAATCCACGAAGAACCGCACGCGAGAACTTCCCTGTTCCGTCGGGGTCGTCACGGTGCAGTCCGTACGCACCGCCGCTCTGTCCGTCGGCGATCCGGAACTGCATGACACCGGTCCGCGGGGGAGGGTGATCGGCCGGGCCGAGACGAGAAGGGCCAGCTGTTCCCCTCTTCGCCGAACGGATCGGGACGGCGGCGTGCAGGATGATGCGGCTGGGCCCCGGCTCACTGGCTGCGCGCTTCGTTCCTCAGGCGCTGTCTCGTCAGTTCGTCGAGCTGGCTCTTCGGTATCCCCCGGACAGCGGCTTCGAGGGAGAGCAGGGAGTGCAGGCAGTCGAATGCGGGGTGGATCCGCCGCCAGGCCTCGACGCTGCCGATCTCGCGGAGGGCTCTGGGGCTGTCGACGCCCGCCCCCACCAGGGCGCGGGCGAGTCTGGGGCCGATGTTGGGCAGGTCGGTGAGATCGGTCATGATCGCTCCGGGACTCGGGTCCGATGGGTCTACGGCAAGTATGCCCGGAACCGCGGGAATCACCGCGGACGGCATGAGCGTGCGACACGCGGTGACGGCTCCGGATGCGGCCGGCAACGATCACCCGTGCACATGGTGCACGGCTCGGCTCTCACGGCTGCGTACTGGGACCGGTGTCCGCCTCATCCGCTCCCGGAGACGCCGCCATCGCGGCGAGCCGCTCCTCGGTCGCCGCGATGCGCTCCGGCGTCCACTCGACTGCCGGGTCGGGCTCCAGGTGGTTGAGCAGCACGGTGGCCATGGCGATCTCGGGCTGCGACCACGGCGCCGGTCCGCTGGTGCCGAACAGGCTCAGCCCTGTGCGCCGGTCGAGCCAGCCGGGGTCGCCCAGTGCGCGCGAGAGCACGCCGCGCATGGTCAGCCCGGCCTGCTCCGACAGCGCGAAGAAGCCCTCGGGTCCGCTCCACGGCGGGCGCTGGCGGTAGCCGATCATGTCCGCCATCGCGGTGTAGGTGCGCGCCCGCCGTCTCACCATGGCCTGCTCCATACCGGCCAGGCGGCTCGCCACGGTGTCGCGGAGTCCCTTGTCGGGCAGCGTCTGATGGGTCGTCGGCAGGGCCAGGAAGAGCCGCCACCTGTCGGAGGCCACCTGCACCGGCGGGGCGCAGTGCTGGATCGCCGTCGACGGGGTCGTCTATGACGTGGGCTCGTTCCCCGGTTGGAAGGACGGCGTCCACCACGGGGTGCACGCCGGCGCCACCGAGGCCTTCGTCGGCTCGGGGGCACGGCAGGGACATCCTGCAGAGGCTCCCGGTGGTCGGCGGCTACCGGCCGTGAGCCGCGCCGGCCACGGCGCGGGGACGGCCGGGACGGGACGCCTGTCCTGCCTCATGACACGGGCTGCGGCCGGGGTGCTCGGGTGGCACAATTCCCGAGGATCCGTGTCGGTACGGCATCGCCGGTCGCGCCACCGGGCGGACGGGAGGAATCATGGCTTTGAGCATCGAGGACCTTCTCACCCGCGAGGAGATCCGCGACACCCTGACGAACTACTCGCAGGGCCTCGATCAGCGCAACTGGGATCTCTACGACCGGGTGTGGACCGACGACGCGACCTTCGAGGCGCCCGACGAGGGCATCGGGCGCATGGGCGCGGGAGAGCTCAAGGCCATGCTGCAGGGCAACAACGACCCGGACCGGCTGGCCGGACAGCACCTGCTCAACAACACCCACTTCCAGATCGACGGCGACAGCGCGCGCACCGTCACCGAGGTCACCTGGGTGACGCTGCAGACGATGGACAAGCCGGGCATGGTCTTCGAGGTGCGCGCCGGGGGCATCTACGTCGACGACCTGGTACGCACCGCCGAGGGCTGGCGCATCCGGCGGCGCGTCCTCGTCACCAAGAACAAGTCCACCCGAGGCGTCGCCTACCCGCCCGAGCGCATCGAGAACATCCGCCGGTACTCCCTCGACGGCGACTGGTTCCTCTGAGGGGCGAGGGGCCGGATCGGCCCGGGGCGGGCACCGGGCGGGAGGATCGGGCCATGACGGTGGTCCGGGCGTCGACGTGGACGGTCGGGGCCGGTGGTGCGCCCACTGGCGCACCGAGCGGGGGCGTCGTCGCCGATCCGTGCGCCACCTGCGGGCGGTTCTGGGTCTGCCGCAGGCGCCATGAGGAGCTGGGCCGATCACCCGGCTGAACCGGCGTCCGTGCGAATGCGGATTCCGGCTCTCAGGACTGCGGCAGGTTCGCCTCGATCCTGCACAGGAGCCGCAGATGCGCGGGGGCCTCGGTGTTCACCTGCCCCACGTGCACGGCGGTGTTGGGCAGACCCCAGCCGCGGACGTCGCCGAGCAACCAGTCCGGGACGTAGCCGACCGGAGCCCCGTGTGCATCGCCCAGCAGTACGGCCCCGGGGTTGGCGGCGTTGTCGGGCTCGGGGACCAGCCGGAGCCGATCGCCCTTGCCGATGCGGCTCAGGGATCTGTTGTTCTCGAAGTACCGCACGCCCGAGGCCAGGAAGTGCCCCTCGACGTGCCCGGCAACGGGTTCGAAGCCGTCCACGACGTGGAAGGTGTCGGTGACGCGCCCACCGCCGTTGCGGGCCAGGATCTCCACGGGGGTGGTGATCTCGGACAGCCCGAGCCAGCCGCAGTAGGTCGGGTACGACGCCCTGCGCGGGGACATCACCCTGTTCGAGAAGAAGGCCGGCAGCCGGTTCACCGAGTAGGTGCGCTCCAGCTTCGGGAACTCGGCCAGAGGCTCGAAGTTCTCGTGCCGGGCCCCCTCCTCGTAGTGGAACACGAAGGTGTCCGACTCGACCTGGTCCAGGGTCGCGACATGGATGAACCGCCGGCTGGCCTCGTCCTGCCAGATGATGCGGAGACTCCGAAGACTCCGGGGCGCCTCAGCTGGGGCGTGCACGTCCAGCACATGGGCCGATGGCATCGAGTATCCTCCTCCGGTTCGTTCTGAGCAGCTTTTCGATGAAGTTACGCCGGGGCTCTGACAGGATCCGATCCGGTGGCGCCTGGAGCATCTCCTGTACGTGGTCCTCGGACACGTCCTCCAGCCGACCGAGCCAGTACTTCGCGGCGCGTGGGGCGCACAGGTTCAAGGCCTCGGCTGCGAGGGTGACCGGACCAGGCTTGCCTCTGAAGTAGCGGTTGACTCCCTTCTTCGACCACCTCTCAATGTTATCGGAGGATGCCAGGCTGTTGAGCTGGCGCTCCGGTACCTGGAACCCGAGCGCATTGCCGTGATCGAAGGATGGTGCGAGCCGCATGGTGTGTACCGTACGGATAGCGGCCCAGTTCTCATGGTGCCGGTCGCACCCGCTCACCCATGCATCCAGCATCAGATATCCAGACCACGTCTCGAATCCGGTCATGCAAAGAGGCATGCAGGGTGGAGCCTCGACTGGCGCTAGGGCAGTGTTGACGGCGCTCACCGTATAACCGAGGTTACGGGCATTCGTTTTGTCGTACTTGGGGTTCGCTGCCGTGAGAAGCTCATTACCATGCTCAAGACGTTCGTCCCCGCTCAGCACGCTTCTCGACAGGACCCCTCTGCGACCATCCCGGATGGCGGGGCAGACGCATGCCGACGGTACTCCGATGAGCCCGGCGAGGGCGTGTACGAGACACTCGGCCCAGTCCTCACCCCTCACATATCCCCGCTTGGCACGAGCCTCCTTGAAGAGCCACGGGTGGGCGTCGGCATCGCGCACCCATTCTTTTTCCTTGGTCCCCATGGGCTCTTCGTCAGGTTCGCCGACTGCCCATGGTGCACGCCCGAGATCTTCAGGAATCCATTTGTATGGTGGCAGGCCGAAACAGCGTGGTCGATGCGCATCAGGAGGCCTGGTGGATCGCGCACCCATGGCGATCACTGCGTCGGCTCGTCCCGGGTGAGCCGTTTGGGCTTGGGAACCTGCCAGTGGAAGCGCAGGGCCAGCACGCGCACGCCGAAGACGAGGGCCACCAGCGTCCACAGGGCGACGGTGTTGAAGACGCCCAGGCGCACGCACAGATCGGTGGCCATGCAGCCGAAGAGCGCCGGCAGCGCGTAGACGTCCTGGGTGAGCACGCTCGGAACCAGCCCGGCGAAGACATCGCGCATCATGCCGCCGCCGATGGCCGTGATGGTGCCCACCAGGATCGCCTCGATGCCCGGGTGCCCGTGCTGGATCGCGATCATCGTCGCCGAGATGGCGAAGGCTCCCAGACCCGCCGCGTCGGCGAGCAGGATGAACCTGCGGACGCGTTCGAGGCTGCCCGAGAAGCGGAAGGCGATCAGGCCCGCGACGACCGAGGTCGCCATGTACGGGAGGTTCGTCAGATTCGTCGGGGGAGTGATGCCCAGCAGCAGATCGCGGACCACGCCGCCGCCGAGGGCCGTCACCAGGGCCAGCACGAGGATGCCGAAGACGTCGAAACGGCGCCGCACGCCGACGAGCCCGCCCGAGATGGCGAAGGCGAAGACGCCCAGGAAGTCGAGCATGTCCACGGCCCAAGCCTATGGGCGACCCGCCGCGGGACCCGCGCCACGGCCGTCGGGCGCGCCGCCGCGCTGCCTCCGCCCGGGCATAATCGGGGACGTGGATGACGTGTGGGCGCAGGTCTGGGCCAGACTCGGCGCGAGCCTGCGCCCGGGCGCGGCGCCCGCGGGCCGGGCGGCCCTCATCGCCGTCGCCGGAGCACTCGCGGCCGCCGTCGTCGGCCCGTTCTGGCGCGTCCTGCGGGTGGTGGTCACGCTCGTCCACGAGCTCGGGCACGCCGCCGTCGGACTCGCCACCGGGCGCAGGTTCGCCGGCTTCACCGTCAACCCGGACATGTCCGGTGCCACGACGACGAGCGGAGCCACCCGCGGGCCCGGCCTGGTGCTCACCACGATGGCCGGCTACCCGATGCCCGCCATCGCCGGCGCGCTCATCACCCGGGCGGCGCTCACCGGCTGCGCGCGGGCCGTCCTGGTGGGGATCGCGCTGGTCGTTCTGCTCGTGCTCGTCCGCGCCCGCTCGGCCTACACGGCGCTCGCCCTGCTCGGCTCCCTGGCGGCGGCCGTCGCCCTGTGGTGGTGGGCCGACTCGGAACTGACCTGCTCCGTCGTCCTCGGCCTCGGCGTCTTCCTGCTGCTCGGGGCCTGGCGTCAGCTCGCCAACGTCGCCCTGCACGGCGACCGCTCCCAGGACCCGGGCGTGCTGGCCGCGCACACGCACATCCCGGCGGCGCTCTGGAATCTCCTCCTCGGTCTCGTCCTGACCGCCCTGAGCTGGTGGGTGGCCGGGGGTCTTCTGCCTCTCCTGCCGTTCTGAACCCCCGGTGCCCCGCCCGCCCCGGCGCGGTGTCGTTCACGGGGCCAGCCGGAGCCGCCTCGTCCTCCCCGCGCCGATCGGCCGGCGCCTCAGCCGCGGCCACGGGACCCCGGGCGGGGGCGCCCCTTCTCGTAGCCGAAGTCGGGGATCCCGCCCCAGCGCCGCCTGAACCAGTGGGCGGCCAGCTTCGGTTTGCGGTCGCGGGTGAAGACGCCCTTCTTGTTGCCCTGAACGCGCAGCAGCGACTGGCTCGTCGCGAAGTCCGCGAAGTTCCACAGCTGCTCGCCGACGACGAAGTCGAATTCGTCGAGCACCTTGCAGTTCATCGCGTAGTACTCGACCTGGTACTCCTCGGTGTACATGACCGGGGTGGTGTCATGCAGGCCCGTAACGGTGTCGGCGCCGAATTCGGTCATCATGACCGGCTTGCCGAGCCTGCCCCATTCGGCCAGTTCGGCGCGGAAGGCCTCCTCGGGGCCCTCCAGGTCGGGGCCGCCGAAGTACCAGCCGTAGTAGCGGTTCAGGCAGATGATGTCGCTCAGCCGCGCCGAGCAGTCGGTGCGCGGGGCGTCGTTCATCTGCACGCTGACGAGCGTGAGAGGACGCTTGGCCGGGTCCAGTCCGCGGGCCAGATCGAACAGCGGCTTGAAGTACTCGTAGGCGCCCTCGGCGCCGGAGTCGGGCTCGTTGGCGATGCTCCAGACCACCACGCAGGCGTGGTTCTTGTCACGGGCGATGAGGTCGCGGATGACCTCGCGATGGGCCCGCGCGGTCTGGACGCCGTGCTGCGGGTCGAAAGTCTCGACGCGCTCGCCGCCGAAGCTGGCGCCGCCGCCGAACTTCAGGTTGATGCCGACGGCCGTGGTCTCGTCGATGACGACGACGCCCTCGGCGTCGCACTGGCGCATCATCTCCTCCGAGTAGGGGTAGTGACTGGTGCGGAGGCTGTTGGCGCCCTGCCAGCCCATGATCGCGATGTCGCGGGTGTTCATCGGCAGGTTGATGCCGCGGCCGGCCGGGAAGGTGTCCTCGTGCTTGCCGTAGCCCTTGAAGTAGAAGGGCCGTTCGTTGATGAGGAAGCGGATGCCGTCGATGCGCACCGTGCGGATGCCGAAGGGCTCGGTGTAGACGTCCTGGCCGAAGCGCACGCGCACCTGGTAGAGATAGCCGGCGCCCGGCTGCCACAGGGTCGGATCGGTGACGATGAGCCGGCCGGACGTGCCGGTGGCCTCGGCGAGCCCGGCGCCGTCCGCGTCGAGCAGCTCGACGGTGCACTCGCCGTCCCCGACGGTGCGGATCTCGTAGTTCATGGCTGCCCTGGCCGCCGTGCCCGCCTGCGGATCGATGCCCTCGACGTCGCTGGTCAGCACGATGTCGCTGATGTACGAGGCCGGTGTCGTGTAGATGCGCACCGTGCGGGTGATGCCGCAGTAGTTGAAGAAATCGAAATTGGGATGGTTCTGCTTCCCGGCGCGGTCGGGCACGTCGGCGATCTCCCCCACCATGCCGCCGAGCATGTCGCTCTTGCCGCCCACGGGCAGGGTCGTGTAATCGATGACGTTGCTGACGGCGATTGTCAGCAGGTTCTCCCCGTCGCGCAGGTACTCGTTCAGCTCGGCCTCGAAGGGCAGGAAGCCGCCGCGGTGCTCGACGACGAGCTCGCCGTTCAGGTAGACCCTCGCACGATGGGTCACCGCGTCGGCGCGCAGCACGACGCGCTGGTCGCGCAGGGCCGCCGGCACCGAGATCGAGCGTTGGTAGAACGCCCAGCCGTAGTGGTCGCGGAAGTCGGTGCCCTCCTTCAGGTCGTTGTACGAGGCGGGCACCGGCATGGTCGTGGCCTGCGGCAGGGCGGTGGCGCACCAGCCGTCGTCGAAGCCGGTTCCGTCGTCGAGCCTGAAGTCCCATATGCCGCCGAGATCGGTGACCGCACGGGAACCGGTCATGATCGGGTAGAGCATCGTCTGTCTCCGTTCGGTTGTACGAGAGAATAAGGGGTCGGGCCTCAGGGCGCGGCCTTCTCGGCGCGCTGTGCGGCCAGGGCGAACTTGCCCTTGCGCTGGGATCGACGATCCGGCCTGCCCGGCTCCGGCGCGATCCATGGCCCGCCGCCGGACCGGTACCGGCCGCTCAGGGCCGCCCGGGCTCTGCGCTCCTCGTGGCCCTGCTCGCCGGCGGGATCGCCGGCCGGGAGCGGTAGGCGCCCGGGGCGTCGACGATCACGCCGGTGCCGGCGGCCCTGACGAGCTCCCTGGGGGCCAGCCGGCGGGCCAGGTGGTAGACGCCGACGGTGACGATCGTGCCGAGCGCGATGCCGCCGAGGGTGAAGTCGCCGCTGAACCGCAGCGAGACGTCGCCGATGCCGATGATGAGGCCGGCGGCCACCGGGACGAGGTTGAGCGGGTTGCCGAAGTCGACCCGGTTCTCCTTCCAGATCTTCGCGCCGAGCAGGCCGATCATGCCGTACAGGACGACGCAGATGCCGCCCAGGACGCCCGATGGCGTGGCCGAGATGATGGCGCCGAACTTCGGGCTGAAGCCGAACAGGATGGCGGCGACGGCCGCCACCGAGTAGGCGGCCGTCGAGTAGACGCGGGTGGCGGCCATGACGCCGATGTTCTCGGCATAGGTCGTCGTCGGGCCGGCGCCGGCCAGCGTGGCCAGCATCGAGGTGGCGCCGTCGGCGGCGATGGCCCTGCCCATCTGGTGGTCGAGATTCCTGCCGGTCATCTCGGATACGGCCTTCACATGACCGGTGTTCTCCGCGATCAGGGCGATGACGACGGGCAGGGCCAGCAGGATGAACGCCGGGCGGAAGGTGGGCAGGTGGAAGCCGACGACGTTCGTCGCGGCGTAGCTTCCGGTGCCGTCCGCGTTGACGAGGTACCTCCAGCCGGCCAGGTCGGTGACCGGGGGCAGGCCGATCCACTTGGCGGCGGCCACGCCCGACCAGTCCACGCGCGGCGCGGTGGTGCCGTCGGCCCGGGCGATGGGGCCGAGGACGATGTCCTCCGCCCAGCTCAGCGCGTAGCCGAAGACCATGGCGACGAAGATCGCCACGCGCGACAGGAAACCGCGCGGGGCCACCGACAGCACCACGACGACGATCATCGTGGCCAGACCGGTCCACTGGTCCTTCGGCCAGTAGGACTCGGCGACGGTCGGCGCCAGGTTGAAGCCGATGAGCATGACGACGGCGCCGGTGACGACCGGCGGCAGGACCCGCCCGATGACGCGCGAGCCGGCGAAGTGGATGACCAGGCCGCACATGAACAGCGTCACGCCGACGCAGAACAGGGCGCCTGAGACGTCGCTGGGCTTGCCGCCCGCGGCGTAGATGGCGGTGGCGACGCCGGGAAAGGCGGCCGAGGAACCCAGGTAGCTGGGCACCTCGTGCTTGGTGACGACGATGAAGACGAGGGTCGAGACGCCGCTCATCATGACCGCGAGCTGCGGGTTCAGGCCCATCAGCACCGGGAACACGAAGGTGGCGCCGAACATGGCCACCACGTGCTGGGCGCCGAGCCCGATCGTCTTGCCCCAGCCGAGTCGTTCGTCCGGGGCGACGACCTCGCCCGGCCCCAGCTCGCCGTTGTCGTGCAGTTTCCAGATCACTGCTCGCCCTCCTGTACGCAGCAATGCCGCCCCGGTTCCCCGCCGTCGAACGGGTGCTGAACGGGTGCGGCCCGCAACAGTGTAGGGGACGGGCCGGGAGACGGAGGGTCCTCTTCGGCCAGTGGCGCCCGAGGCCCCGGCTGCGGCGGCCCTCAGATCCAGGTGGTGAACCACATGCGCATGAGCCACTGGCGCCGTGTCATGAGGGCGTCGGTGAGGATCGGGTAGATGAAGATGAAGTTCGCCACGATGATCACCGTCACCGCCGTGACGATCAGGGCGCCCCGTCTGCGCCGCGGCGGTGGCGCATCGGCCGGCCCGAGGATCCTGCCCAGGACCAGCGCCAGCACGGTCGTCGTGAACGGGATGAGCATGATCGCGTAGAAGAAGAAGGTCGGACGGTCCGAGCTGGGGAACCACATGAGCCAGGTGGACGCCGCGGCCACGATCGGCACGCAATGGTTCCACTGACGCCCGCCGATCCAGAGGAACAGGCCGACGATGACCGCCAGGCACGCGAACCACCACAGGAAGGGGGTCCCGGCGCCGGAGATGACGCGCAGGCAGGTGTCGCCCACGGCGGTGCAGCCGTCCTGGCCCGGCTGGATGTTGTTGACGGCGTCGATGCCGATGACGCGCGCCATGATCGGCCAGCCGGCGGGTTTCGCGTCATAGGTGTGGGTCTGCGAGGCGATCCAATCGCCGGTATGGAAGGCGTAGATGTCGTAGTGGTAGTGCCACAGGCTGCCCAGGGCGTTGCCGAGGAGCTGCGTGACGCGGTCGGTCGGGTGCTGGGCGCCCCACTGGCGGTCGTAGCCGCCGTCGCTGAGCAGCCAGCTCGTCCAGGTGACCAGGTAGACGGCGAAGGCCGCCACGACGAGGTAGACGAATGCGCCGACGCCGTCGCGCCAGACACTGTGGATGGCCCGCTCGCCGGCGCCCGCCATCCGACGCGCACGGTAGTCGTGGACCAGGCTGAGGACGCAGAAGACGGCGATGACGTAGACGGCGTTCCACTTGCAGCCGCAGGCCGCCCCGAAGAGCAGGCCGCTGGCCAGGCGCCAGGGGCGCCACAGCAGGAGCGGGCCGTAGCCGCCGCCCAGGTTGAGCAGACCGCCGGCGCGCAGGTGATCGGCCAGCCTGTGCCGGAACCAGTCGCGGTCGGCCAGCCAGCAGCCGACGGCCGCGACGGTGAAGAAGGCCTCGAAGATGTCGAGCAGCGCGATGCGGCTCATCACGAAGCTGAGGCCGTCGACGACGATGAGGAAGCCGGCCAGGGCGCCCACCAGGGTGGACCTGCCCAGACGGCGCGCCATGCGCACGACGGCGCCGATCAGCAGGCAGCCGAAGACCAGCGAGGCGAAGCGCCAGCCGAAGGGCGTCATGCCGAAGAGCTTCTCGCCGGCCGCGATGAGCCACTTGCCGAGCTGGGGGTGGACGATGAACGAGCCGACGTCGCTCCAGCCGTCCACGTTGCCGGCGGCGATCTGGTCGTTCGCGTCGGAGCCCCAGGTGCCCTCGTAGCCCAGGTGCAGCAGCGTCCAGGCGTCCTTGGCGTAGTAGGTCTCGTCGAACTCGATGTGCGCCGGGCGGCCGATGTCGACGATCCGGATGACGAAGCCGAGGACGACCAGGGCGGCGGTCACCAGCCAACTGCGGGCCTCGTCCGGCGTGAGGACGGCGGCCTCGTCGAGGCGCTCGATGGTGGACGGCAGCACTGGCCGCAGGCCATGCCCGCGCGGGAGGGCGCCCGTCGTGGCCGGGCTCGGGAGTGAATTCACGGGCCCAATGCTAAACACCGCGGTGCAACGCCGTGACTACCGGTCGGGGGAACCGCCCGGGCGGGCGGCGGTGCCTCACCCGTAGTCAGGACCCGGGCGGGCCTGGAAGCGGACGTGCGTCGGCCCCTGCCGGGGCGGTTCCTGCCGGCAGGTGCTGGAAGTGACTCGTCACAGCGCCGCTGAGTATCGTGATGCCAGCGTGCTCCACGAGGAGGCCCCGCATGCGATACCGGATCATTCTGGACGAGCCGGCCACGAACCCGCGCGACGCCTTTCTGCTGGGCAATGGGCACCTCGGTGCCGTTGCGCACGGCGGCATCGGCGCCGAGATCCTCGAGCTGTCGCTCGACGCCCTGTGGTCGGGCGGCCCCGCCGCCGACACGGCGGGCGACGGCGGTCGTGCCGACGCCGCGATGCTCCTGCCCGCCCTGCGCGCAGCGATCGCGTCGGGCGATCTCGGGCGGGCCGAGGAGCTGGCGGCCCGGATGACCGTCGCGCCCGCGGTCCAGACCTGCCAGCCGGTCGGCGCGCTGCGCTGGGAGTACGCGCCCGGCCTGCGCACCCGCGGGTACAGCCGCGAGCTCGACCTGCAGAACGCCACCATGACCACCACCGTGCGCGGCAACGTGCTGCGCTCCTTCGTCAGCGCGCCGGCCGGCGCGCTCGTCGCCCAGTGGGACGGCCGGGGCGCGCTCAAGGTCCCGACCATGCGCAGCCCCCACCACGGAAGCGTCCGCACCTGGCGCGAGGGGCAGGTGCTGTGGCTGACCTTCGCCTCCCGCGTGCCCGCCGACGCCCGTACCGACGAGCCCGTCCGCTACGGCACCGAGCTGCCCGAGGCGGACGGCAGCGTCCGGGCCGGCATGGCCTTCGCCGTCGCCGCGGTCGTCCAGACCACCGGCGAGGGCCCTCGCCTGATCGTCGCCGCCGAGAGCGGCTTCACCTCCTGGAACCGGCGGCCCTCGGGCGACGCCTCGGCCCTCGAGCACGTGGCCCGCTACCGGGTGCGCCGCGCGATGAGCCGCAGTACCGACGAGCTGCACGCCGAGCACGTCGCCGACTACCGCGCCCTGTTCGACCGCAGCAACCTGGACCTGTCCGAGTCCTGGCGCGGCGCGACCGATGAGCTGGTCTTCCACCTGGGCAAGTACCTGCTCATCTCGTCCTCGCGGCCCGGCTCCCAGCCCGTGCACGCCCAAGGGCTGTGGAACGCCCGTGCGCGCCCGGCCGGCGAGGCCTACCGGGCCGACGCGAGCCTGCAGATGAGTTACTGGTCCGCCGAGAAACTCGGCCTGCCCGAATGCGCCGCCCCGCTGCGCCGCATGGTCTCCGAGCTGGCGCAGACCGGTCGCGACCGCGCCTGGAAGAACTTCGGCTTCTCCGGCGCCGTCGTCTTCGAGCGCATCGATCTGTGGCGCGCCTCGAGCGCGAGGATCTCGCGCACTCGCCAGAGCCACTGGCTCGGTGCCCTGCCGAGCCTGGCCTCCTGCCTGTACGAGCACGCCCTGTTCACCGGCGACATCGACCGCGCCCTGCAGGTGCACCGCATGGCGGCCCGCTTCGCCCTCGACCTGCTCGTCCTGGGCCCTGACGACGACCTGGTCGCCAGCCCCTCGGTCGCCCCCGGCCAGCCGCGGTCCGGCACCGACGCTCTCCGCGTCGCGGCGGGCTCGACGATCGACCGCGAGGTCATCGCCGAGGTCTTCGAGCACTACCTGGCCCTGGCCGGGGAGCAGCCGCACGGCCTGGACGTGGCGCTCGCCGAACAGGTGCGCGGCGCTCTCGCCCACCTGGCCCCCGTCCCCGTCGTCGACGGCGTCATCGCCCGGTGGGGCGAGCGCTGGACCTCCGGGCGGGGCACCGGATCGGACTCGCTGCTGCATCTGTACGGCCTCTTCCCCGGCAGGCGCATCAACCACACCGACCCGGCGATGGTCGGCGCCGCGCGCCGCACGCTCGAGGCCGGGATCGCTCACGGCGCGGGACGCACCGCCGCGGGCCAGGCCCGGATCCTGGCCATGGCGGCGCGCCTGGGCGACGAGGCCCTGGCCGCTCGCGCGCTGACGCGCCTGACCGGTCAGCTCAGCTCCTCGTCCCTGCTGACGCTGGGCAGCGAGCCGCAGATGCCCGGCGCCGTCCTCCAGCTGCCGGCCTCCCTGGCGCTGCCCGGCGCCCTGGCCGAGATGCTCGTCGGGGACGATGCCGGCGTCATCCGCCTGCTCGCCGCCCTGCCCGCCCGCTGGCCGAAGGGCTCGGCGCGCGGCCTGCGCGCCGTCGGCGGCCACCGGGTCGACGTCACCTGGGACGAGAACCAGCTCACCGGCGCGCGCATCACCCCCAATTTCGGCTGCGCGATGCAGGTGGAGGCCGAGAACGGCCGCTTCACCATCACCGACGACGCCGGCGCCCCGGTCCAGTTCGCGCAGGTGGCGGCCTGGAACCGCAACCGCAATCTGCTCAGCTTCCAGGTGGCCGACGGCCGCAGCTACGTCATCACCCGCGAGGGCCGCGCCCGCCGCGCGGAGCTGACCGCGGGCGCACCGGCGGTCAGCATCGGCACCGGCATATCGATGACCCTGTCGGGGCTGCCCACGGTCTGACCCGCCCCTGCGGTCGCGGCGGCCCGTTATCGAGATCCCGGCCGAGCGCTTCCCGGAGGGACCCGCCCCTGCGGTCGCGGCGGCCCGGCCCGGACCGGATGGCTATCGTCGTGCAGGTGAGCGAGCACACGAGCAAGCCGGGGGCCGACCGCCGTGAGCCCCCACGAGACGGCGCCGGGCACCGTCGTCCTGGCCGGAACGCCCATCGGGGACTCCTCCCAGGCCTCCCCGCAGCTGCGCCGGGCCCTCGCCGAGGCCGACATCATCGCCGCCGAGGACACCCGCCTGCTGCGCACCCTGCTGGCCCGCACCGGCGTCGAGACGAACGCCCGCATCGTCAGCTACTTCGAGGGCAACGAGGCCGAGCGCACCCCGCGCCTGGTGCGCGAACTGGTCGGCGGCGCGGTCGTCGTCGTGGCCACCGACGCCGGCATGCCGTCGGTTTCCGATCCGGGGTTCCGTCTCGTCAGGGCGGCCATCGAGGCGGGCATCCGGGTGACGAGCGTGCCCGGGCCCTCCGCCGTGACGACCGCCCTCGCCGTCTCGGGCCTGGCCTGCGACCGGTTCTGCTTCGAAGGCTTCCTGCCGCGCACCGGCGGCCCGCGCCGCAGGCGCCTGGCCGCCCTCGGCGCCGAGGAGCGCACCATGGTCTTCTTCGAGGCCCCGCACCGGCTCACCGGCTTCCTGGACGATGCGGTGAGCGCCCTCGGGCCGGGCCGGGCCGGCGCACTGTGCCGCGAACTCACCAAGCCGTGGGAGGACGTCATCCGCGGGCCCTTGGCGCGGTTGCGCGGCTGGGCCGCGGAGCACGCCCGCGGCGAGACGACGATCGTCATCGCCGGCCGTCCCCCCGATACCGGCGGCGGCCTGGACGAGGCCCTCGCCCGGGTGGACGAGCGCATCGCGGCCGGGGAGCCCCTCAGCTCCGCCGTCGGGCTGGTCGCCGCCGCCACCGGCGTCCGCAGGAGGGCCCTGTACCAGGCCGCCCTGGCCGCCCGGGGCGGGTCGTGAGCGCGAGCCCCCGCCGCACCGGGCGGCCGGATGCGCGACAATGTCCAGCGTGAACCCCGATGAGATCGCCGCCGAGCTGGCGCGCCTCGGACTGCCGCCGATGCCGGCGCCGCTGCCCGAGCGCTGCATCGACAACCACACCCATGTCGATGCCACGGCCGCTTGCTCGGGGCTGCCTGCCGGACTGAGCCTCGCCGCCTCCGCCGCCGTCGGCATCGACCGCCTCGTCCAGGTGGGCTGCGACCTGGCCGACTCGCGCTGGGCCGCCCGGTTCGCCGCCGTCCATGAGCAGGTCGTCGCGGCCGTGGCCATCCATCCCAACGACGCGGCCCGGCTCGCCGCCGACAAGGGCGACGGCGAGCTCGAGGGCCGGATCGACCGGATCGCCGAGCTGGCCCTCGCCCACGACCGGGTCCGCGCCATCGGCGAGACCGGTCTGGACTACTTCCGCACCCGCGACGAGGCCGGCAGGGCGGTGCAACGGTGGTCCTTCGCCCGGCACATCCGGATCGCGTCCGCCACCGGCCGCGCCCTGGTGATCCACGATCGCGACGCCCACGCCGACGTCCTGCGCGTGCTCGACGGGCAGGGCTGGCCCGAGCGCACCGTCCTGCACTGCTTCAGCGGCGACGCCGGCTTCGCCCGCGCATGCCTGGCCGGGGGCGCGGGCCGCGGGGACGTCTGGCTCAGCTTCGGCGGGGCTGTCACCTTCAAGCCCAACGGCGCCCTGCGCGAGGCCCTGGCCGCCACGCCGCTCGACCGCATCCTCGTCGAGACGGACGCCCCCTACTTGACGCCCGTGCCCCTGCGCGGGCGTCCGAACGCGCCCTACCTGATGCCCACGACGTTGCGCTTCATCGCCGGCGTGAAGGGCGTCGACGCCGGCGACGAGTCCGCGCTCGGCGACTTCTGCGCGCGGATCACCGCCAACACCCTCGCCGCGTACGGCCCGTGGGGCCCCGGCGCCTCGACGGGGGAGACCTGACATGGGGAGACTCCTCGACCCCCGCTCGATCCGCGAGTACGCCGGGCGGATCGGCCTGCGCCCCACCAAGGCGCTCGGCCAGAACTTCGTCGTGGACGCCAACACGGTGCGCCGCATCGTAGCTCTCGGCGGCGTGACGGGCGGGGACACCGTTCTCGAGATAGGGCCCGGCCTGGGCTCGCTCACCCTCGGCCTGCTCGGGACGGGCGCCTCGGTGACCGCCGTCGAGATCGACCCGCGCCTCGCCGGGCTGCTGCCGGCGACCGTCGCCGCGCACCAGCCCGGGGCCGCCGACCGCCTGCGGATCGTCTGCTCGGACGCCCTCGACCTGGCGGCGGTCCCCGGGCCCGCGCCCACCAGACTCGTCGCGAACCTCCCCTACGGCGTCTCGGTCCCGGTGCTGCTGCACATGCTCGAGCTGTCGCGGTCCTGGCGGGCCGGCCTGGTCATGGTCCAGCTGGAGGTGGCCGACCGTCTCGTCGCGGCCCCAGGGTCGAGGGCCTACGGCGTCCCCAGCGCCAAGCTCGCCTGGTACGGCACCGCGCGCCGCGTCGGCACCGTGCCGCCCGGGGTCTTCTGGCCCGTGCCGAAGGTCGACTCCGGCCTGGTCGGGATCACCCGCCACGGGCCGCCGGCCACCAGCGCCACCCGCGGGCAGGTGTTCGCCGTGGTGGACGCCGCATTCTCCCAGCGCCGCAAGATGCTGCGCACCGCCCTGTCCGGTCTCGCCGGGGGCCCGGCCGCAGCCTCGGCGGCCGTCGAGGCGGCGGGTCTCGATCCGACCACGCGCGGTGAGAGGCTCGGCATCGGGGACTTCGCGGCCGTGGCCGAACGGCTGGTCGCGGCCGGCGCCGGCGCGCTACGAGCGGGGAGCCGGTCATGAGCGGCGAATTCCTCGAAGGGCCCGCCGCCGGGCCGCCCCCCGGCTCCTGCGCCGATCCGGTCCGGGAGGTCCCCGCCGGGGCGCCGGGCGGCCGGTGGGTGCGGGTCAGCGCCCCGGCCAAGATCAATCTGGTACTGCGGGTCGCGACCAGGGGCGGCGACGGCTTCCACCGGCTCTCGACTGTCTTCCACGCGGTCTCCCTGCGCGACCGGCTGAGCCTCACCGATCAGCCCGGACGCATCAGCGTCACCACCCGCGGCGGGTACGCCCGCCATGTGGCCGATGACGAGACGAACCTCGCCGTGCGCGCCGTGGCGGCCGTCCGCGACCGTTTCGGCAGCCCCGGAATGGGTGCCCGCATCGCGATCGACAAGTCCATTCCCGTGGCCGGCGGCATGGCCGGCGGCTCCGCCGACTGCGCGGCGGCCCTGGTCGGCGCCGCCCGCCTGTGGGACCTGGACGTGGGCGACGGGGAGCTCTTCGAGCTGGCCGCCGCGCTGGGCTCGGATGTCTCCTTCTCACTGCTCGGCGGCACGGCCCTGGGCACCGGGCGGGGCGAGCGGCTCGAGCCCCTCGTGTGCGGCGGGCCACTGCACTGGGTCCTGGCCGCCGCTCGGCGCGGCCTGCCGACGCCCACCGTCTACGGCCGCTTCGACGAGCGCGTCGCCGCCGGCACGAGTGTTCCGATGAGCGCCGAACGCGTCCACCCCGCCGATCTCATCGACGCGCTGGCGAGGGGGGACGCGGCGGCGGCGGCGGCCCTGCTGGTCAACGACCTGCAGCAGGCGGCACTGGACCTGTACCCGGAGCTGGCCGGGACCCTGGCCGCCGGCCGGGGGGCCGGCGCCCTGGCCGGGATCGTCTCGGGATCGGGCCCCACCTGCGCCTTCCTGTGCGCCGACGGGTCCTCCGCCGCAGACGTCGCCGCGGTCCTGCGCGGGTCGCCCGAGGTGACCGCCGTGCTCACCGCTACCGGCGCGGCGCCCGGGGCGCTGGGGCCGGCGGAGGACACGGACTTCAGATGACCTCCGGGCGCCTCGAGGCTCGTGCCGTGGAGGCGCATGAGCGGCCGGCGGGAGGAGCCGGACCGGTACCGGGCGTCGAACCGGATCCTCATGGCGTCGTGCAGGGCCGGGGCGCCCCGGAACTCGGCCCGGACGCATCCTCGTGGCCCGCCGGCCGGCCGCCCCGCACGGTCTTCTCGGTGCGCCCGGCCGTGTCTGCGATGATGCCGGTCCCAGCCCCCTCGGAGGCGCGATGAAGATCCTCTCCGGGCATGTCGGTACTTTCTTCGATCGTGCCGTCCCATCCGTGAACTCTGTTATGAGTGCGCTTGGTAAACTTCTCATCGAGGCGCTGGAGTCGATTGATTCAGCATGAGGAGCGACGCGGGATCGGCGATGGCGCCGAATGGCATGAGACAAGAAGCCGTCGTTTCGAGGTCATCGAAAGGAGTACATGATGTTCGGCTCTGGGAGGGGTGCAGCGCTGCGTAATTACCCAGGGATTGTGGCAACCGTATGGTGGATCCTCTTCGGGTCGATAAGTATGTATTGGTCGCTCGGCGGGCGCTGGCTGCTGAATACGGCGGTCAGGGGTGAGGGGCTCGCGCTTGCCGCTGAGCGGCCGCTGTGGATAGTACTTCTTGTGTTCTGCACGGGTGTTGTCAAGTTGTGTTTCGCTTTGTTCGGGTATTTGATGAATCGACCCGGTCTGCTCCCCGTCCCCCATTGGCTGTACGTATCATTTGGTCTTACGTCTGGCATCATAATGGTTGTATATGGATTGTATTCCAGCGTCCCCGGCATTCCCTTGATCCTGAAGGGCGACATGAACACTTATCGGTGGATGAGGATGTTGGTTTGGATGCCTCAGTTCTGGGTGGGCGGGGGTCTGATCATCCTTGCGACCCTGATTTACATGCATCGCTTTTCCGGGGGGCGGAGCAGTGCAAGATGATGGAACTTGTCCGTGGGACGGTGTGGATGAACTTGGATTATGCTGGAGCCGGCACAAAACGAAATCATCCATTGGTCCGAGGATTGGGGGTGCGGCTTGTCTTGTGAGGGCAGGTGGGTATGGGCCCGAGGATTGCTGTGACGGTGCCGGGGGATGTGCCGACAGGGCGTCTGCGGCGGATTCGAGGGCCTGCCGGGCTTGAGGGGTGCTGCGGTCCCTGCCCGTCGGGCGTCTCGATGACGATCGCGTCGATCGGGGGCCGCCGGACGGAGCGCGTCCAGCGGCCTGTTGGACCATCCGGCGAGTTCCCCGGTGGCCTTCCGCCGTGCTCGTGATCGGGGTGCCCGGTCGGTTCCGCGTTCCACGCGGTCTCGGGCGTGTTCTTCGTGAGCCGGCCGGGCTCATGCCCCTGCTCCTCGCGCTCGCGCGAGCAGTCGCCCGGCAAGATCCCCGATCGGTGATCTGCCCAGTCGCAGGATCGATCATCCTGCCGTCCGGCGGTTCGATCGTGTTGACCACGGTCCCCTTTCCCGGGGTCGGGCCGGACCCCCGCACGCCATCGTTCAGCCGATCCCCGCCGAGGCGGTTCAGCAAGACCGTTTGCTGCCCCCGTCGGCGTGCTGGAAGAATCGGGTGCGTGGACCGGGAGATGCGGGCGGACCAAGGCGCGGTGAGCGCCGGTGGGGGCGATGAGGTCGACGAGCTGGTCGCGGACTGGCGGCGCGAGCGCCCCGAACTGGACGTCTCCAGCCTCGAGATATGGTCGCGCATCTCCCGCCTTGCCGCAGCCCTGGTCAAGGAGCGCGCCGAGGCCTACGCCGGGCACGGCCTGACCGTCTGGGAGTTCGATGTCCTGTCGGCGCTGCGCAAACTCGGCGCCCCCTACCGGGCCGGCGTCGGTCATCTCATCCGCGACAACCGCGTCACGAGCGGCACCATGACGAACCGCCTCGACCATTTGGCCGGACGCGGCATGATCACCCGTCACGCCGACCCGCACGACCTGCGCAGCAGGATGGTCGAGCTCACCCCGCTCGGTCTCGAGCACGTGGACGCGGCCATCGAGAGCCTTGTCGTGGTCGAGTCGCGCATGCTCGCCGGACTCGACCTCGACCGTGAGGGGCTCGTCGGGCAACTGCGCCTTCTCCTGACCGCTCAGGAGAAGATCCGCTAGCCCGCCGTGACCACCGGTTCAGGCGCGTGCTCGCCGGCTGCGCGTGGTCGCCCGGACGACCACGACGATGACGACGACCAGCGCCGTGAGCGGTATGGACAGCAGGAGCGCCAGGCCCGGCAGCTCGCCCGGGGGCGGGGTCCGCATGCGTGATGACCTGCTGGTAGGACTCGTCGGAGGAGGCTCGGGCGAAGGCGAAGTCGTCGGTGATCGACCCGGGGCTCAGGCTGCCCCGTAGGCCGTCGGCCAGACCTGGTCCGAGCCGTCGGGGCCCGTGTCCATCCCGGCGTGCGAGGCCGGCATCCGGCCCGAGAACAGCAGGTCGAGCGGCTCGTCGGCGCCGCTGCCGGCCCGGGAGCCCGGGACGGGGATCCTGGGGGTTCAGTCCTTGACGTACTCGATGCGGGGCCGCGAGTCCTCCCCCAGCGATGCGATGGTGCTGGTGGAGCCCAGCTCGATGGTGGTGCCGGCCGGCGCGGGCATGATCCAGGCGACGTCGGAGGCGCTCGAGCCCATGCCAATGAGCATCGTGATCGTCTCGTGCGAGCCGTCCCGGCTCACGACGCTCGTCTCGCCGGTGACGGCGCTGCCCGAGTCGTCGACGACGGCCCCGCACGCGCAGGCCGCGGCCGGGCGCGGCGCGAACCAGAGCACGCCCGAGACGGCCAGTACGATGAGAAGGCGCAGGAGCGCGGATGCCGGACCGTGCCGGCGGGGCGTGGATGGGGGGCGCCGTTGCAGGCATGCCGACACGCCACAGAACGACACGCTGCAGAGCCACAGAACGACACGCTGCAGAATGGAGCGTCCGCCCGCCCGGCCCTCCTGGCGGGTCCCGGGCCGGGCCTCAGCCCCCGGCCCGGGTGCGGCTGATGAGCTTGGGGACGTGCTCCATGCTCGCCAGGCCGTTCCAGGCCAGGTTCACCAGCTCGGCGGCGACGCGCTCCTTGTCGGGCTCGCGGCGGTCCACCCAGGCCAGCCCGGCCGATCCGACCATGCCGACCAGGCCGTGCGCGTAGACGCCGGCCAGTGCCGGGTCGTAGCCGCGGCGGATGAGCGGCGGGCGCAGCAGGTCCTCGACCTTGTCGGCGATGTGGTCCAGGATCAGGGCGAACGAGCCGCTCGTGGAGCCGATGGGGGAGTCGCGGGAGATGATGCGGAAGCCCTCGGGACGCTCGTCGATGTAGCTGAGCAGTGCGAGCGTGCCGCGTTCGATGACCCCGCGGTAGCTCGTCGACGGCTTGGCTATGGCCGCCATGACCGCGTCGTCCAGGGTGCGCAGCTCGCGGTCGGCGACGATCGCGTAGAGCCCGTCCTTCGAGCCGAAATGCTCGTAGACGACGGGTTTGCTCACCTCGGCGTGCGAGGCGATCTCCTCGACGCTGGTGCCGTCGAAGCCGCGTTCGGCGAAGAGCGAGCGCGCCACGCACAGCAGCTGCTCGTGGCGCTCGCTGCTGCTCATCCTGGTGCGCCTGCGGTTCCCGGCCCGACCCATGAGGACGAGTTTACGGGTTGCCCGGCCCGGCCGGGCAGGCCTGATCCGCCGTGCCGGTTCCGGGTCACCTCGTGGTCAGCCAGGGCGCCGGGCGCAGATCCTCCAGCACGCGGTCGGCGACGCCGAGGGCGACCGAGAAGATCGCCATGCGGATGAGCAGGCCGTTGTCGGTCTGACGGAAGATCGCCAGGCCGGGCCACTCGTCGACGTCGGGGGACAGGTCGAAGGAGTCGTGGCGCGAGTCGCGCGGCAGCGGGTGCATGATGACCGACTCGGGCCCGGCGGCCTCATCGAGGATGGCGCGGTTGAGCAGGTCGCCCTCCAGATGCACCTCCTGCTCGTCCTCCTCCGACAGGCGCTCCTTCTGCACGCGAGTGCAGTAGATGACGTCGGCCGGGGCGATGGCCTCCTGCACCGAGTCGCACTCGACGATCGAGTTGCCACTGGCGCGGACCAGATCGAAGAACTCGACGGGCAGGGCGAGGGCCGGCGGGCCGAAGACCCGGAAGTCCACCTCGTCGAACAGGCCGAGGATCGCCAGCAGCGAGTGCACGGTACGGCCGTAGCGCAGATCGCCGAGGACGGCGATCGTCGCGCCGTCGATCGACTTGCCGCGGGCGGCCAGCTCGGCGCGCATGGTGAAGACGTCGAGCAGGGACTGGCTGGGATGCTCGCCCGAGCCGTCGCCGGCGTTGATGACGGGCACGACGGAGGCCTCGGCGAACCGGGCCACCGAGCCGGTGTCGGGGTGGCGCACGACCAGGGCGTCCGAGTAACCGGAGACGACGCGGGCGGTGTCGTGGATCGACTCGCCCTTGGCCATCGAGCTGAACGTGAAGCCCGTGGTCGAGACGACCGAGCCCCCGAGGCGGTGGAAGGCCGACTCGAAGGACAGCCGCGTCCGGGTGCTGGGCTCGAAGAAGAGGCTGCCCAGGTTCGCGCCCGTCAGGACGCGGCACACCTGCTCGCCCCGGCCGACCGGGCGCAGCGACTCGGCGAGATCGAGGAGGCCGCCGAGGGACCCCCGGTCCAGCTGGCCGACACCCAGCAGGTGCTGCCCGGGGCCGAAGGGGGGAGGCGGGGGACCGGTGGGAGGAGTGTCCGTGCTCACGGAAGACCAGCCTAGAGGATGCCGGACGCCGGGCCGGTGCCGGCGGGACACTCGACCCCCCTCACCGGCTGGTCCTACACTTGGCAGCGGTCGCCGATGAGCGATCGTTCCCTGGTTGGTCTGCCGGCAGGGCCCGCCTGACTTTGAATCAGGATCAGCGACGCAGGTTCGACTCCTGCCCAGGGAGCGCGACGGCGCCCCGGTCGCGCCGCCCCGGCGGACGGGCGGTCGGGCGCTGAGCAATCCGCGCGGCCGGTCCGGCCGCTCAGTGAGGAATCGGGGCCCCAGGGGCCTTCAGCCTTCAGGAGGAATCATGGCCACTGATCCGCACACATCCCGGGGGAGCGGCGTCTCGGCAGTCATCGTGCTGGCCGCGGGCGGCGGCACGCGCATGAAGTCGCGCACCTCCAAGCTGCTGCACCGCGTGGCCGGCCGCCCCATGCTGAGCTACGCCGTCCAGGCCGCCGGGGCCCTCGAACCCGACAGCCTCGTCGTGGTCGTCGGCCACGAGCGCGAACAGGTGCAGGCCCACCTCGCCGAGGTCGCCCCCGACGTGTCCATCGCCGTCCAGGAGCACCAGAACGGCACCGGCGACGCCGTGCGCGCCGGCCTGTCGGTGCTGCCCGACGACCTGAGCGGCGCCGTCGTCGTCACCTACGGCGACGTGCCGATGCTCTCGGGGGCCACGCTGACCGAACTGGTCGCCGCCCACGTCGCCGACTCCAATGCCGTCACCATCCTCACCGCCCTCGTCGACGACCCGACCGGCTACGGGCGCGTCGTCCGCTCGGGCGGCGCCCTCGAGCGCATCGTCGAGCAGCGCGACGCCTCGCCCGACGAGGCGGCCATCCGCGAGATCAACTCCGGCATCTACGTCTTCGACGCCGCCACCCTGCGCGAGGGACTGGCCGGCCTGACCGCCGACAACGCCCAGGGCGAGCTCTACCTGACCGACGTCATCGGCTTCGCGGTCGGCGCGGGGCGGCGCGTCGGCGCCCACCGGACCGACGACGCCTGGCAGACCGAGGGCGTCAACGACCGCGTCCAGCTGGCCCGCATGAGCGCGGAGATGAACCGCCGCATCTGCGAGCACTGGATGCGCGAGGGCGTCACCATCGCCGACCCGGCCACCACCTGGATCGAGGACGACGTCACCCTCGAACCCGATGTCACCCTCCTGCCCGGTACTCAGCTGCTCGGCGCCACGAGCATCGCCACCGGGGCCGTCGTCGGCCCCGACACGACGCTGCGCGACGTGGAGGTGGGGGAGGACGCCCGCGTCATCCGCACCCATGGCGAGCTGGCCGTTATCGGCCCGAACACCGATGTCGGCCCGTGGGCCCGCCTGCGCCCGGGCACCGAGCTGGGCACCGGCGGCAAGATCGGCACCTTCGTCGAGACGAAGAACGCCCGTATCGGCGCCGGCTCCAAGGTGCCCCACCTGACCTACTGCGGCGACGCGATCCTCGGCGAGGGCGTCAATGTCGGCGCCGGCACGATCTTCGCCAACTACGACGGCTCCCACAAGTCCACGACGCACTTGGGCGACGACGTCTTCATCGGCTCCAACTCGGTGCTCGTGGCGCCGGTCGACGTCGCCGACGGCGCCTTCGTCGCGGCCGGTTCCGCGATCACCCGGGACGTCCCGGCCGGCGCCCTGGGCGTGGCCCGCTCGCACCTGCACGTCTCGAACGGCTGGGTCGCCAGGACCCGCCCGGGCACCAAGGCGGACCAGTCCGCGGCCGCCCACGAGGGGGGGATCCACCCCGCCGTCCAGGCCAGCCGTGATGTACTTGAGGCGGACGCCGCCAAGAGCGCCGAGAGCGGGCACTGAGCCTCGGGGCCCTTCAGCATCCACGAGCGGCGGCACCGCCTGAACGGAGGGGGACCAGCGGGATGACCGGGGTCAAACGCACCGACGAGAAGCACCTGATGCTCTTCTCGGGCAGGGCATATCCGGAGCTCGCCCGGCGGGTCGCCGACCTCATGGAGGTCGAACTGGCCCCCCAGCGCCTGATCACCTACGCCAATTCCGAGATCTACGTGCGCTTCAACGAATCGGTACGGGGCTGCGACGCCTTCGTCATCCAGTCGTACCCGGCGCCCGTCAACGAGATGATCATGGAGCAGCTCATCATGGTGGACGCCCTGCGCCGCGCCTCGGCGAGGCGCATCACCGTCGTCGCCCCCTGCTTCCCCTACGCCCGCCAGGACAAGAAGCACCTGGGTCGCGAGCCCATCTCGGCCCGTCTCATGGCCGACCTGTTCGCCGCCGCCGGCGCCGACCGCATCATGTCGGTCGACTTGCACGCCGCCCAGATCCAGGGCTTCTTCAACGGTCCGCTCGACCACCTCACCGGCCTGCCGGTCCTGGCCGACTACGTCGAGAAGAAGTACTCCGGGCAGGACATGATCGTCGTCAGCCCCGACGCCGGGCGTGTGCGCCTGGCCGACCAGTGGAGCGACCGCCTGCACATCCCGCTGGCCATCATCCACAAACGGCACGACCCGACCAGGGCCAACCAGGTGAAAGTGCACGAGGTCGTCGGCGAGGTGGCCGGGCGCACCTGCCTGCTCGTGGACGACATGATCGACACGGCCGGCACCATCTGCCAGGCCGCGCGGGCCCTGCTCGAGCACGGCGCCGCCCGGGTGATCGCCGCCGCCACGCACCCGATCCTGTCGGGCCCGGCCCAGGAGCGCCTCAATGCGACACCGTTCGAGGAGATCGTCGTCACGAACACGCTGCCGCTGGCCGAGGGCATCGACATTCCGAGGATGACCCAGCTGTCGATCGCCCCGCTGCTGGCCCGGGCCATTACCGAGGTCTTCACCGACGGCTCGGTCGCGAGCCTGTTCACCAACGGGAACGCCTGAGAGCACCCGCTATACTTAGCGGGTCGCTTGGCGAGGGCCGGATGAGGCCGTGATCGACTGGCGCCCGGTTCCTGCTCCGCGCGCGAGGACTCCCCGCCTCGCCGATCCAGGCTTCGCGCGGGCACGTCCCGGGCGCACACCAGGCGCTTCCGCGCCGCGATGAAGGAGAACGAGATGGCTGAGATCATCCTCAACGCCGAAGAGCGCGACGAGTTCGGCAAGGGCGCCGCCCGCCGCATCCGCCGGGCCGACAAGGTGCCCGCGGTCCTGTACGGCCACGGCGCCGATCCCGTCCACCTGACCCTGCCGGGCCACGAGGCCCTACTGGCCCTGCGCCAGGAGAACGCCCTGCTCACCGTGCGCGTCGCCGGCGCCGAGGACCGCCTGGCCCTGCCCAAGGAGATCCAGCGCGATCCCATCAAGGGCTTCCTGCGGCACGTCGACCTGCTGCTCGTGGAGCGCGGCGAGAAGGTCACCGTCGAGGTCCCGATCGAATTCGCCGGCGCCCCGGCCCCCGGTGGCGTCATCAACGAGGAGCGCACGCATCTGACCCTGCAGGCCGAGGCCACCAACATTCCGGCCCGCATCGAGGTCTCCGTCGAGGGCCTGCAGATCGGCGCCCAGGTCGCCGCGGGCGAGATCCCCCTGCCCCCCGGCTCGGAGCTCGAGGACCCGGCCGACGCCCTCGTCCTGTCGGTCTCCGCCCCGGCCGCTGAGGAGCCGCCCGAGCCCGCGGTCGAGGAGGGCGCCGAGGACGGGGCCGCCGAGGACGGCGCGGAGTGAGCCTGTTCGCCGTGGCTGACAGGGGCGGGCCCGCTGCATGCGGGCCCGCCCCTTCGCCTTCCCCGGCCGCCGCACGGACCGAGGGGTTTTGATGACCTGGCTCGTGGCGGGCCTGGGCAATCCCGGCCCGCAGTACGCCTGGACGAGGCACAACGTCGGTTTCATGGCCGCCGACGAGCTGGCCCGCCGGGCGGGCGGGAGATTCAGTGCGCCGCGCGGCATGCATGCCGACGTCGTCACCACGCGCATCGGCAGCGCCGGGATCGGCGCCCCCGGCGGGCAGGGGCTGCTGGTCGTCAAGCCGCGGACCTTCATGAACGACTCCGGCCGGGCCATCGGCCCCCTGGCCGACTACCGCCGCATCGGCGCCGACCGCGTCATCGTCGTCCACGACGAACTCGACCTCGACCCGGGGCGCATGCGTCTCAAGAGGGGCGGCGGCGACAACGGGCACAACGGCCTCAAGTCGGTCCGCGCCCATCTCGGCACCGGCGAGTTCACCCGCGTCCGCATCGGCATCGGCCGCCCGCCGGGCCATCAGGGGGGCGCCGACTACGTGCTCGGACGCTTCCCGAAGAGCGAGCGCGACGCCCTGGCGGTGATCGTCGCCGAGGCCGCCGACGCCGTCGAGGCGATCATCATCTCCGGTCTGAGCGCCGCGCAGAACCGGTACAACAGTTGAGGACGTCGATGCCATCCATCAATGAGACGGCTGCCCCCGTCCGGTCCGGGCTACCGCGTGACGAGGGCCTGCGCCGCGGTCTGAGGAATCGTCACATCCAGCTCATCGCCCTGGGCGGGGCGATCGGCACGGGGCTGTTCTACGGTTCGGGCGAGTCGATCGGCCGGGCCGGGCCGGCCGTCATGCTGTGCTATCTCATGGGGGGCGTCATCATCTTCCTGGTGATGCGGGCCCTCGGTGAGATGAGCGTGCACACGCCCACCTCGGGGGCATTCAGCTACTACGCCTATCAGTACTGGAGCGAGCGGGCCGGCTTCGTGTCCGGCTGGAACTACTGGTTCAACTACATCGGCGTCCAGATGGCCGAGCTGACCGTCGTGGGCAGGTACGTGCAGTTCTGGTTCCCCGGCGTGCCCGCCTGGGCCTCCGCGGCCGTCTTCGTCGTGATCATCACCGCCGTCAACATGGTGGAGGTCAGGGCCTACGGCGAGATCGAGTTCTGGCTGGCCATCGTCAAGGTCGCGGCCATCGTCGCCATGATCATCGGCGGCGCCCTCATCGTCTTCACCGGTATCGGCAACGGCGGCCACCCGGTCGGCGTCTCGAACATGTGGGTGCACGGCGGTTTCCTCCCGAACGGCGTTACCGGCATGCTGACGGGCCTGGTCGTGGTGATGTTCAGCTTCGGCGGCGTCGAGCTGATCGGCATCACCGCGGGCGAGGCCGACGAGCCGAGGAAGACGATCCCCAGGGCGATCAACCAGGTCGTCTACCGGATCCTCATCTTCTACGTCGGCACCGTCGCGGTCATCGTCGCGCTCTTCCCCTGGGACCGGCTCGGCACCGCCGGCAGCCCGCTCGTGACGATCTTCTCGGGCCTGGGCATCGCCGGCGCGGCCCACATCCTCAACGTCGTGGTGCTCACCGCGGCCGTGTCGGCCTACAACTCCGGCCTGTACTCCAACGGGCGCATGCTCCACAGCCTCTCCCGGCAGCGCAATGCGCCGGCCGTGCTGGGGCGGACGAACCGTTTCGGAGCGCCCTACGCGGGCGTCCTCGTCTCGTCGGGCGTCACCGTCGTCGCCGTGGTGCTCACCTACCTGTTCCCCGACACGGTCTTCCTCTACGTCATGGCGGTCACGACGATCGCCGCCATCATCAACTGGACGATGATCATCATCACCGGCATGAAGTTCCGCACCCGCATGAAGGCCTCGGGCGAGGCCTCTGCCGGATTCCGGATGCCCGGCAGCCCGGTCACCAGCTGGCTGGTGCTCGCCTTCATGGCGATGCTCGTCGTGCTCATGGCCTTCATCCCCAGCTACCGGATCGCGCTCGTCGTCGGGCCGATCTGGCTGATCGTCCTGTTCGTCGTCTACCAGATCAAGGTGAGGGTGCAGTCCTGTGAATGAGCCATCGATGACCACCGAGGGCGGCAGGGGCCTGCGCCGCGGTCTGAAGAATCGTCACATCCAGCTCATCGCCCTGGGCGGGGCGATCGGCACGGGGCTGTTCTACGGTTCGGGCGAGTCGATCGGCCGGGCCGGGCCGGCCATCATCGCCTGCTACCTCGTGGGCGGGGCGATCATCTTCCTCATCATGCGGGCCCTCGGCGAGATGAGCGTGCACCGGCCCCGGCCCGGATCGTTCAGCGACTACGCCTACCAGTACTGGAGCGAGCGGGCCGGCTTCGTCGCCGGCTGGAACTACTGGTTCAACTACCTCGTCGTGTCGATGGCCGAGCTGTCGGTGGTGGGGGAGTACGTCCAGTTCTGGCTGCCGCAGGTGCCCACGTGGGTCACCTCGGCGGTCTTCCTGGTCGTCGTCACCGCGGTCAACCTCGTCACGGTGAAGGCCTACGGCGAGGTCGAGTTCTGGCTGGCCATCATCAAGGTCGCGGCCATCGGCGGCATGATCGTCGGCGGCCTGCTGCTCATCTTCACCGGCATCGGCGGACGGCCGATCGGCGTCTCCAACCTGTGGGCCATCGGCGGCTTCGCGCCCAACGGCCTGCACGGTGTGCTGATGGGCCTGGTCGTGGTGATGTTCAGCTTCGGCGGCGTCGAGCTGATCGGCATCACCGCGGGCGAGGCCGACGACCCGGGCCGGACGATCCCCAGGGCCGTCAACGGCGTCGTCTACCGCATCCTCGTCTTCTACGTGGGCGCGATCACCGTCATGGTGGCCCTGTTCCCGTGGAACCAGCTGGGCACCAGCGGCAGCCCGCTCGTGACGATCTTCTCCAGGCTCGGTGTCGCGGGGGCCGCCCACATCCTCAACTTCGTGGTGCTCACCGCCGCGGTCTCGGCGTTCAACTCGTTCCTGTACTCGAACGGCCGCATGATGTACTCGCTGGCCCAGCAGGGCAACGCGCCCGAGTTCCTGGCGAGCACGAACCGCCACGGCTCCCCGTGGGCGGGCGTGCTCGTCTCAGCGGTCTGCACGGGCACGACGGTGCTGCTCAACTATCTGTTCCCCGGCGGCGTCTTCGTCTACATCATGGCCGTCGCCACGATCGCCGTGGTCGTCTCCTGGGTGCTCATCCTCATCACCCACACGAAGTTCCGCGCCAGCCTCGTCCACGCGGGCGGGAAGACCGTCTTCCGCATGCCCGGTCACCCGGCCACCACGTGGATCGCGCTCGCCTTCCTGGCCTTCATCGTCGTGCTGCTCGGTTTCAGCCCCAGCTACCGCGTCGCCGTCGTCGTCGGCCCGGCCTGGCTCGTGGTCCTGCTGGCGGCCTATGAGATCAAGCGCCGCGTGAGGGCCCGCCGGGCGCCCGGACCCGGGGATCGGCCCCAGTCGGCGAGCACCGCGGTCGACGCTTGACGCTGCGCGCGCACCACGGTGCCGTCGCCGCCTCGTCGTCACGCCCCGTGCGCGGCCCGGGTAGACTCGCCGGGTGAATCTGTGCGGTCTCATCGATTCTGTTGCTGCGGATCCCGGTGTTGCCGACGCCATCGAGCAGGCGCGCGCCGGCGTCGAGGCCCTCGACATCGCAGGCCCCTCCGCCGCCTGCCCCCTGCTGGTGGCGGGTCTCGCCGGGCGCACCCGTCGGCCGGTGCTCGTGGTCACCTCCACCTTCCGCGAGGCCGAGTCGGTCGTCGACCAGGTGTCGAGTCTGCTCGGTGACGACCGGGTGGCCTTCTACCCGGCCTGGGAGACCCTGCCCCACGAGCGCCTGAGCCCGCGCTCCGACACCGTGGGCCGGCGCCTGGCGGTGCTGCGCCGCCTGGCCGGCCGCGACGAACGGCCCGCCCCGGCCGTCGTCGTCGCCCCCGTCCGGTCGGTGCTCCAGCCCCAGGTGAAGGGGCTGGCCGAACTGGCCCCGGTGCACCTGCGCACGGGCGAGGACTACGAGCCGGCCCGGCTCGAGGCCGACCTCGTCGGCGCAGCCTACAACCGCGTCGACCTGGTGGAGCACCGCGGCGAGTTCGCCGTGCGCGGCGGTATCGTCGACGTCTTCGCGCCCACCTACGACCATCCGGTGCGCATCGACTTCTTCGGCGACACCGTCGACGAGATGCGTTACTTCACCGTCGCCGATCAACGCTCCACCGAGGAGGCCCTGGACGAGTTCACCGCCGCGCCCTGCCGCGAACTGCTGATCACCCCGGCCGTGCGGGCCCGCGCCGCCGCGCTGGTCGAGGACCACCCGGAGCTGTCCGAGCTGCTGGAGAGGATCGCCCAGGGCCAGGTCTGCGAGGGCATGGAGGCCCTCACGCCGGCGCTCGTCGACGAGCTGGAACTGCTCACCGACGTGATGGCCCCCGACACCCTCGTACTGGTCGTCGACCCCGAACTCGTCCGCGCCCGCGCCGACGACCTGGTGCGCACCAGCCAGGAGTTCCTGAACGCCTCCTGGGCCGCGGCCGCCTCCGGCGGCAGGACGCCCATCGACCTGGCGGCCTCCGCCTACCGCGAGCTGCCCGAGGTGCGCGCCCGCGCGCTGGCCCGCGGCCAGGCATGGTGGGGCCTCTCCCAGTTCGCTGCGGCCCCCGTCGTCGAGGGCGGCACGCGCATCGACCTGCCGGCCGGGCAGGCCGGGGAAGGGGCCGGCCTCAGTCTCGGCCTGGAACCCATGCCCGCCTGGCGCGGCGACACCGAGACCGCCCTCGCCGCCGTCGAGGGCGACCTGGCGCGCGGCTGGCGCGTCGTGTTCAGCGTCGAGGGCAGGGGCCTGGCCGCCCGCATGGCCGAACTGCTCGCCGACCACGACATCGGCGCCCACGTGGCCGACGAGCTGCCCCGCGGCCCGGAGCGCCGTGGGGGGGCGGTCGTCACCTCACGACGGCGGCCCGGCGTGCGCGCACCCCCCCCCGCGGCGGGCTTTGGTCGGGTCGACCTCCCGGTCCCGCTCCATCGTCGCCGTCCGGATCCCTCGGGCGAA
>NZ_CAUTOU010000019.1:0-33486 GCF_963539965.1 uncultured Propionibacterium sp. | reverse complement strand
CCGGAACAAGACCAGAAATCCATCAAGAATACGGTTTTGTTTCATGACGGCCATATCCACAAAATCTATAGCACTCCAGAATCTTTGAATGAGGCATGATGAGATGCTCGAGAGACATGATGACGTCGCTGTGATTGGCGTCAACTGGTTCAACGGAGTTGTGCGAGATCCTTGATCTGGATCTGATTGGTGATGGTTCCTGTCAGGGTGTCGGGGCGCGGTGAGGGGCCTGCCGTCGAGACGATCGGTCAGCGATACTCGACAATCTCGGGGCAGGTCCTCGCATGTCTTGTACAACGGATTCCTGGATCAACGCGGTGGCGGCTCCCCGCAAGCTCCGAAACCACCCCAGCAATCACTGCACCAGAATTCTTCAGGAATAATTTTGCACAATCCTCCCGGCGCGATACGACGGGAGGGCGGAGCCGGTTCACGGCTCCAGAGCGGCCCGGGCCCTGGCGGCGATGTCCTCGGCCGAGGCCGACGCCAGCAGGGCGCCGACGAATGCGCCGTCCTGCAGGCTCGTCATCATCTTCTTGAGCACCGCCAGGTGGTCGTCGGAGCCCCGCAGCGCCAGCATGAGGACCAGCCTCACGGGAATCGTCTCGTCCTCGCCGCCCATCTGTCCGAACATGACCGGCCGGGCCAGGGTTGCGATGGAGATGCAGCTGGAGAGCACGTGCTCGGGGTCGGTGTGGGGAATGGCGACCCCGCCGTTGATGGGCAGTCCGGTGGGGAACCTGCTCTCGCGGACCAGCAACCCCTGCAGGAAGGTGCCGCGCACATGGCCGAGACCCTCCAGGCGCGCGGCCATTGTCGTGAAGAGCTCCTCCCGGTCGGCGGCCGACAGGCCCACGTGAACGAGTTCTGGGGGGATCAGGGTGGTCACGATGATGGGATCCTTCGTCTCGATGTCGGATGGGCTTGTTCGTGACCGTTCCCGGGGAGCGGGGAGGGGCGCCCCTCCCCGGGCCGGTGGTCCTCAGCCGAAGATGTGATGAATCGTCTCGATGATGATGTTCGGCAGGTTGTAGCCGAAGAAGGCATCGGTGACCATGCCGTCCACGTGCACACCCATCGTGGTCATCATGGCGGTGGCCTCCGGGGCGAAGATGTTCGCCAGCCATTCGACGAAGAACAGGAAGATGGCGCTGATGATCAGCGTGCGGAACAGGTTCCCCCTGCTGGCAAGCGCGATCATCGGGATCATGTAGACGATGACGGTCAGCACGCCCACCGGGAAGTAGGTCATGCCCGGGATGATGAAGGCGAACACGATCGACAGCGGGATCATGAGCACGGTGGTGGTGATGGCTGTCGGATCGCCGAGGGCGAGGGCCACGTCCATGCCGATGTTGAGCTCGCGGTCCTCGCCGAGGCGGCGCTTCATGAAGGCCTGCGAGCCCTCGCCGACGGTGCTCAGGCCCTCCATCATGACCGAGACCATGCGTGGCAGCAGGACGAGCGCGGTGGCGATGCCGATGCCCATGGTGAGCACGCCCTGCCAGCTCTGATGGGTCAGCAGGCCGAGGAAGACGCCGACGATGACGCCGATGAAGGCGGGGTCGCCGAAGAAGCCGAGCTTCTCGCCGACCTTCTCCATCGAGATGTCGATCCTCCTCAGGCCGGGGATGCGGTCGATGAGCTTGTTGAAGACGATGCCGACCGGCCATGCGAACGAGATGAACGACAGGGTCGAGCAGGTCGTGCCCTCGATGCCGTAGTAGTCCTGCCAGCGCGGGGCGACGAGCTGGGCGATGAACAGCGTGACGACGCCCAGGACGATGACGATGGCCAGGCCGAGCCAGATGTTGCCGGTCAGGGCGTAGGCGAGCGAGCCCGGGATCAGGAAGTGGATGTAGTTCCAGATGTCGACGTTGAGCACGTTGGTCCACTTCAGCGCGATCATGATGATGTTGATGACCACGATGATGAGCACGGCGGGCGCCGCGAACGGGGCCGCCCAGGAGGCCGCGCCGACCGCCGCCCAGCCGACGTCGACCGTGGTGAAGCCGCCTCCCTGGCGCCCCTTGTAGTACTGGATGGCCGGGTCGACCGTGGCCATCAGGGCGGTGATGACCATGACCAGGCCCGAGAAGCCGATGCCGATCATCAGACCGGCGCGGATCGACTTGCCGATGCCCATGCGGAAGATGAGGCAGAGAATGCACATGACGATCGGGAGCATCACTGCTGCGCCGATGTTCATGATCCCTTGGACAACGCTGAGCATGGTTGTTCTCCTTCGGTGTGATCAGGACGTTGGAAAGGGGCCGGTTCAGGCGTCGAGGACGGCGCGGCAGGCGTCGATGACCTCCTGCGCGACCTTGGCCTCGTTGATGCCCGAGATGAGGCCGAAGACCTGCACGACGGGCTTGTCGATCTGCTTGGGGTACTTCGTGGTCACCATGACGACGTCCACGGAGCCCGCCAGGGACGCCACCTGCGAGACGGTGCCCTTCGTTATCTTGGCGGGGATGCCGGCTCCGGCCAGGATCTTCTTGACCTTCTCCTGGGCCACGGTGCTGGTGGCGATGCCGCTGCCGCAGGCGATCAGGATCTTGACTTCCTTGCTCATGACTTCTCCTCGGAGTTGGGAAGCAGGACGACCTTGAGAGCCTCCCCTGTGCGGGTCAGGTCGATCGCTTCGTTGATGCTGCTCAGGGGGAGGACGTGGGTGATGATCTCGTCGGCCGGGAACGCCGGGTCGATGGCGAGCTCGAAGGCGCGCTGCACCTGCATGCTGTTCGCGCCGTAGTGGCCGTAGATCCACAGGCTGTTGTAGTGGACGGCGTTCGAGTCGATCTCGGTCAGGGCGCCCCTGGGGACGCCGCCGAAGAGGACGGCGGTCCCGCAGGGCCGGGTCATGGCCAGCGCCTGCTGCTGGCCGGTGGTCGTGGGATTGGCGGAGATCGCCTTGTCGGCGCCCAGCCCGCCGGTGAGGCGCCGGACCTCCTCGACCGGGTCGGTCGAGCCCGAATTGATGCGGTGGTCGATGCCGAAGGGCGCCGACTTGTCGAGCCGGTCCTGGTTGACGTCGATGAGGATGACCTTCGAGGCGCCGCGCATCTTCGACAGGACCGACAGGAAGACGCCGATCGGGCCGGCGCCGAGGACCGCCACGGTGTCGCCGAGTCCTACGCCGATGTTCTCGACGCAGGCGTAGGTGCTCGACAGCGGTTCGGCCAGGCTCGCGCGCACCGGGTCGGTGCCGGCGGGCAGGGGGAAGGCGGCGCCGCGCTCCACCCGTTTGGCCGTGTAGGCGATGTACTGGGCGAAGCCGCCGGGGCGCCTGGTGTACGACTCGACGTCCGTGCAGTGCTCGTGGTGCCCGGCGCGGCAGTACTCGCACTTGAGGCAGTGGGCCTCGGGGTAGACGTAGATGCGCCGGCCGACCTCGTAGCCGCTGACACCGGGGGACACCTCGGCGACGGTGCCGACGACCTCGTGGCCGTAGATGAACGGGTAGTCGCCCCGGCGGGAGTCGGTCGTCAGATTCCTGATGTCCGAGCCGCACAGGCCGACGGCGTCCACCTTGAGGACGAAACCGCCGGCGGGGCACTCCGGCCTGGGCACCTCCTCGAACCGGACGTCGTTCGGGCCGTGCATGACGGCCGCATTCATCATGTCGGTGTCACTCATCGATGGACTCCTTCGACGCCTCGTCGCTGCCCGACGGGACTGCCGGTGATGCGCTCCGCGTCCCGTCGCGGTGGGCCCGAGTCTTGCGTCCCGGCGGCGACAGCGCACACTCGTTTCTGCCGCGTGCGGTGCAACGGCCGGTTGCCGCCCCCGCGGCAGGCCGCTGTTCCCAACCGGCCGGCAAGAATCGCGTGTCGGGCCGGTGGCGCGCGCCGCTACTGTTGTGTGCCGGGAGGTGTCAGAGTTGATCCTTTTCTCCGAGCGCCAGTCGCTGCTCGTCGAGTTGCTCAGCGAGCTGGACCATGTGATCACGGGGCGCGAGCTGGCGGATCTGCTGGGGGTCAGCGTCCGGACGCTGCGCTACGACATCTCCAGAATCAACGGGATGGCCAAGGCGGACGTCATCGAGGCGACCCCGAAGGGCTACGCGCTGAACCGCCCCGTCTATTACGACCTGGTCGCCAGGAATTCTCAGCTGGGCACGGAACTCGGGCACCAGGAGCGCATCCTGCTGTACCTGTTCGGCTCCCCGTCGACCGATGTCTACGACATCATGCGCGACTGCTATCTCAGCGAGTCGGTGACCAGGGCCGCGCTCCAGCGCCTGGTCCCCAAGACGGCCGAGTACGGGCTCGAGCTCAGGACCGCGGGTGCCGCCGTCGAGTTGACCGGTGACGAGCTCGACCTGCGCCGGCTGCTCGGCGAGCTGGTCCACAACGCGATGGACGTCACCGTCGGCCGCGCCGAGAAGATGAGCCGCTACCTGCCCGACGTCGACCCGGCGGTCGTGGCGATGCAGCTGCGCTCCGCCGTCGAGGAGACCGGGGCCGACATCAACGACATCCAGCTGTCGAACACCGTCGTCAGCCTGGCGATATGCCTGCAGCGCTTCGACAGCCCGCCGGACGCCTCGCAGGTCCCGCGCGCCGGCGGCGGCCCCGGCGTCGACGGGCTGGCCGCCAGGCTGCTGGCCAGGCTCGAGAGGGTCTACCCGGCGAGGATCTTCGCGCCGGCCGACCGCGAGTACGTACGCACCCTCGTCAGCCTCGCCCTCGACCACGGGGCGGGCTCGGCCGGGGCCGGGCGGCCCTTCGACGAGAACGGTGCCGCCGAGGCCATCCGCGTCTGCCTGGACGAGACGATCGCGCACTTCAACCTCTGCAGCGACTACGCCAGGCTCCACCGCAGCATCTGCGATCACGTGCTGCGCCTGGTGGCCCGACCCCGCAAACTGCCCTACTTCCGCAACAGCCTGCAGGAGTCGCTGCGCGCCCGTTCGCCGTTCCTCTACGACGTGGCCGTCTGGCTGGCCGACAAGCTCTCCAGGATGCTGTCCATCAGCTTCTCCGACGACGAGATCGGCCTGCTGGTCATCTACCTGGGCCTGCACACCGCCCAGCCCGCGACCGACGAGCGCACCGTCTCGGCGGTGGTCGTCTGCCCCCGCTACCACGCGCTCCAGGACTGGCTGCTGGCCGAGCTCGTCGAGCGCTTCTCCGGCCGACTGCGGGTCGTCGACATCGTGACGGGCAACCGCGAGGCCGACGACATCGAGTGCGACCTGGTCATCACCGCGACCGACGAGGCCCCCGGCGTGCACCCGAGCGTGCGGATCAGCGCCGTGCTGTCGCAGATCGACTGCACGGCGATCGACGCCGCGATCCTGCGCGAGCTCTCCATGAAGATGCGCACGCGCATGGCCGCGACCATCTCGAGGTTCCTCGACCCCGATCTCTTCTTCATCGGCCGCTCGTTCCCCGATGCGGCCAGCACGATCCATTTCCTCTCGGACGCCCTGCACGCCAAGCAGTGCGTTCCCGATGAGTTCGAGGACAGCGTCCTGCTGCGCGAGACGTATTCGCCGACGGCCTTCGCGCGCAGGTTCGCGCTGCCGCATTCCATGGATTTCATGGCGAACGAGACGAAGGTCGCCGTGCTCGTCCCGGCGGCGCCCATACCGTGGGAGACCGCGGAGGTGAGTCTCGTCTTCATGCTCGCCATCAACGGCGACGACTACGACGAGTTCATCCGGTTCTACCAGCCACTCATCAGCCTCCTCTACGACCCGCAGCTCTTCTCCGAGCTGAAACGGGTCAAGGACTTCGAGGCGTTCACCCGTCTGCTGGGCAACCAACTCGTTGCCCCCAACAGGGATCAGCTGGACTGATCCGAGGAAAGGAACGAACATGATCCTCGAGGAAGAGCGCCGTGCCGTCATCCGGACCTGCCAGCGGATGCAGCGGCTGGGGCTGGTCGTCGGGACCGCCGGCAACGTCTCGGTGCGGGTGGGCGACCGGGTCGTCGTCTCGCCGTCCGCCGTCGAGTACCAGGACCTCGCGCCCGGGATGATCGGCGTGCACGACATGGACGGCCGCCCCGTCGACGCGCAGCTGAGGCCTTCCAGCGAACTGCCGCTGCACCTGGCCGTCTACAGGGGCACCGGGGCGCAGGCCATCACGCACAACCACGCCCCGGCCTCCACCGCGCTCGGCCTGGTCGTCGACGAGGTGCCGTGCTCGCACTACTACTCGGGCATGTTCGGCGGCCCGATCCGCGTCGCACCGTACGCCCGCTTCGGCACCGACGAGCTGGCGGGGAACGTCTGCGCCGCCCTGCAGGGCCGCCTGGGCGCGCTCATGTCGAACCACGGCGCCATCACCATCGGCCCGAGCCTGGAGAAGGCCTTCTCGCTGCTGCCCTACCTGGAGTACGTCTGCGAGATCCAGCTGCGCGCCGCGGCCACCGGTCTGCCGGTCAAGACGCTCGACGAGGACCAGATGGCCCACGTCCTCGAAGGCCTGAAGACCTACGTGCCGACGAGGATCACCGGCTAGTCCGGCCGGCCTCGCCGAGCGCCCGGCGGGAGGCCGGCGGCCACCCGATCGGCGACGACCTTGACGCGCACGCCCGCAGCGCGCGGCGGACGAACGGCGGCCGAAGGGCCTCGACCCCGCCGGCGATCGGGGCCGGGGAGGCATCGGCGCCGGGCCGCAGCACCCCGGAACGGTGTTCGGGATCTCTGGGCCCCCGGCTCAGCGCAGTGCTCCCCGTCCGCCGAACAGCGCCCTGCCCAGCGGGAGCAGCGAGACGGCCATCATCGTCGTGCCCCACAGCGGTTCGCCGCCGCGCAGCACGGCGCCCCCGATCAGCAGCGCGGCGAACACCACGGCGGCCGTCGCCCGGGTCCGGGCCCGCTCGAGGCGGCGGAGCTCGCGCACCGCATCCGGCGTCTGCGCGCTGAGCTGGCCCCGCTCGACCATCGTGAGCACCCGGTCGATGCGCTGCGGCAGCCCGACGACGAGCGAGGCCAGCGATCTCGACTCCTCGATCGCCACCTCCAGCCGCGAGCCGGGCGTGCCCTCCACGAGGCTGCGGGCATAGGGCTCCACCGAGTCCCACAGGTTGTACTCGGGGTACAGCGCCACGCACAACCCGTTCATCAGCGAGGCCGCGCGGATGAGGAGCAGGAAGTTCTCGGGCAGCTGGAAGGGCATCGAGGCCATGAGATCGCGGAACTGCGTGCCGAAGGCCACGAATTCCTTCGGATCGACGGTGCGCATGTCCGCCAGGCTCATGCCTCCGAAGCGCTCGAAGAGCTGACTCACCGCGCGTTCGATGAGCGCCAGGTCCGCCGAGGGCAGCAGCATGTCGAGGTCCTGCATGCAGCCCAGCAGCCGGTGGCTGTCGCGCAGCCCCACCGCGATGACGACCTCCTTGAGCTCGTCGCGCAGGTTGTCCGGCACCCGCCCCATCATCCCGAAGTCGACGAAGGTGACCCGCCAGCCGCGCCCCGCCTCGGCGGCCTGGGCGCTGGGCAGGGGAGTGATGAACAGATTGCCCGGATGGGGGTCCGCGTGGAAGAAGCCCTGGTTGAAGACCTGCTCGATGTAGGCGTCGGCCACGGCGAAGGCGGCCTCCCGGCGGTCGATGCCGGCCGCCTCGATGGCCGCCACGTCGCTGATCTTGATGGCCGTCACGTCGGACAGGGTGAGCACGCGCCGCGAGGTGCGCTCCCACACGACGGTCGGGCAGCCCACCTGCGGACTGTCGCCGAACGACTCGGCGAACCGCTCCGCATTGCCGGCCTCGTTGAGGTAGTCGAGCTCCTCGGCCGTCGTGCGGGCGAACTCCTCGACGAGCGCGGGCACGTCCGCCCGTTCGGAGATCGGCCGGTAGTGCGCGATCCAGCCGGCCGCGCGGCGCAGGGCCGCCAGGTCCACCCCGGTCACCTGCTCGATGTCGGGCCGCTGCACCTTCACCACCACGTCCCGGAAGCCCACGTCGCGGGCCTCCGGGCGCGACAGCCGCGCCCGATGCGCCTGCCCCAGCGAGGCCGCCGCCAGCGGCTCGGGCTCGAAGTCCTCGAAGGCCGCGTCCAGGGGCATGCCCAGTTCGGCCTCGGCGGTCCGGCGCACCTCGTCGAAGGACACCGGCGGGGCCTCGTCCTGCAGGCCCGAGAGCTCGTCGGTGACGCTGGGCGGCAGCACGTCCAGACGGGTCGACATGAACTGACCCACCTTGATCATGAGGCCGCCCAGGTCGGCGGCGAGCTGGTGGAAGCGCACCGCCGACCTGCGCAGGCGCTCCTCACGGCCCCGCTCGGCCAGGCCGCGCAGGCCCAGGTGCGGCAGGACCGCGTCGAAGAACCACAGCTGCGCGATGAGCCGGGCGAAATGGCCCACGATGCGCCGGTAGCGGGTCCGAAGACGTCTGCTGCCGCTCATGTGACCTCCACGGGCGCCGGTTCATCGGGTGGTCCGGGCCCGTTCCCCAGTCTCCCTAATCCTCGGCGAGGACGGTGTAGATCCGACGGCGCGCCTCGTCGATCACCTCGGTGGCGGCTCTGGCCTGGATGGCCGTGCCGCTCGTGGCCACCTGGGCGACGGCCTGCACCAAGCGCATCGTCGCCCTCGGCAGCACCATCGACTCGGGCACGTCCTGCTCGGCGGCGGTCTTCCAGGGCGCCGGCCGGCCGCCGGCCGCCTCGGCCTCCTTGCGACCCGCCTCGGTGAGGCCGTACACCTTCTTGCCGTCCTGCTCGGAGACTCCGACGAGCCCCTCGTCGGCCAGCATCTGCAAGGTGGGGTACACCGAGCCGGCGCTCGGCCGCCACACGCCGGCACTGCGCTCGGTGATCTCCCGGATGATCTGGTAGCCGTGCATCGGCTCCTCGGACAGCAGTGCCAGCACCGCCGCCCGCACGTCGCCGCGCCCGGCGCGCCCGGGACGGGCGCCGGTCAGGCCCCGCAGCTGCTCCTCGATCGCGTCGAGGGGGAACATCCTGTCATCGCGGCGGCCGCGGCGCCCGCCCCGGGGGAAAGTCGAATACATGAGGGCTCCTCTCATCGACCGGCCCGTGCCGGGAGGGCCGGATTGCGCAATCAACGATACATCGGGAGCTATCGCTCTGTGAAGGTCCGCGCTACTGGGCAAGGGGCCGGTCAGGGTTCGCCGTGAGCTCTCCGGCGATGTTCCGGCTCATCGCGTCGGCCAGCTCCGCCCCGTCCAGCCCCTGGCACAGCAGGAAGACGAGCTTGGCGTAGAGCGCCTCCAGCGTCATGTCGTGGGCGCCGATGGCGCCGGCCCGCGCCAGGGCGTAGCCGGCCTCGTAGCGGCCGGGCAGCACCTCGGCCTGCACGCACTGGGACGCGACGGCGATCGGCACGCCGGAGGCGATGACGCCGGCGAGCACGTCGGTGAGTCCGGGCTCCTCGCTGGGCGCGTTGCCGGTGCCGAAGGCGCGCAGGACCACGGCCTCGGGCAGCGGATCGAATGCCGCGGCCAGGCGCGATGCCGTGATGCCGGGGGCCAGGTCGAGCACGAGCACGTCGTGGCGCCGGTAGGGCTCCGGGTCGGCCCAGCCGGTGGCCGTCCCGGCCGGCGCCGTCCACCGCCAGGGCGCCCCGGTCAGCGCCAGCGGCGGCACGGCGGGGGAGTCGAAGCCCTGATAGGCCCACGACGAGGTCTTCGTCGCGCGGGGGCCGGCCAGCAGCTTGTGGCCGAAGAACACGGCCACCCCGTCGATCCTGCCGCTCGTCGCGGCGCGCAGCGCGCCGGTCACGTTCGGCGCCGCGTCGGTGCCGACGACGCCCAGCGGGTACTGGGCGCCGGTCATCACGACGGGCTTGCCGAAGCCCGTCAGCGCGTACGACAGGGCCGCGGAGGTGTAGGCCATCGTGTCGGTGCCGTGCAGGACCACGAAGGCATCCGCCGAGTCGTGGTGGGCCCACAGGTCGTCGACGATCGCCCGCCAGTCGTCCGGCGTCGCATTGGACGAGTCGATGAGGTGCTCGAAGCTCGTCATCCCGACCGTGCCGGCCATCTCGGTGCCGTCCAGCAGACGGTCGAGCCAGCCGGCCAGGTCGGCGCCCGGCGCGAGGCCCCGCGGCGTCTCGACCATGCCGAGCGTGCCGCCGGTGTACAGGATGTGCGTGCGCGTGGCTCAGCCCTCCCCGTCGGATCCGACCATGGTGTCGAGAAGATCGGCCCTGATGCTGTTGCGTACGACGAACCAGCCGATGACCATCGCGACGACCACGGCGGCGAACAGCAGCAGCGTCCAGCGGCCGGAGGCCGAGACCAGGTTCGAGGCCACGACGATGACGAAGAAGGCCAGCGACAGGTAGTTCGTGAACGGCGCGCCGGGCATGCGGTAGGCCGGACGCGCCTCCTGCCCGGCCCGGACCCTCCGCAGGAGGCTCAGGTGCGTCACGAGGATCATGGTCCAGGTGCCGGCGATGCCGATGCCGGCCAGGTTCATGACGATCTCGAAGGCGTCCTCGGCCAGGAAGGCGTTCAGGGCGACCCCGAACAGGCCCAGGGCCGAGGTGATGATGATGCCGCCGTAGGGCACGTGGTGCCTGTTGATGCGGGCGGCGAAGCCCGGGGCCTCGCCGGCGACCGCCATCGAGCGCAGCGTACGGCCGGTCGAGTACAGCCCGGCGTTCAGCGAGCTCAGGGCGGCGGTGAGCACGACGACCTGGATGAGGTCGCCGGCGTGCGGGATGCCGATGCCGCTGAAGAAGGTGACGAACGGCGACTCGTTGGATGAGTACGCGGTGTAGGGCAGCACCAGGGCCATGAGGATGACCGAGCCGACGTAGAAGACGAAGATGCGCAGGATCATCGAGTTGATGGCCCTGGGCAGGATCCTGCTGGCCTCGGCCGCCTCGCCGGCCGCGACGCCTACCATCTCGGTGCCGCCGAAGGCGAAGATGACGCCCAGTGTCAGCGCGAGGACCGGGGCGAGGCCCTCGGGGAAGAACCCGCCGTTGCCGGTGATGTTGTGGAAGCCGGCGCTCGTCCCGTCCACCGGGGCACTGGTGATGATCGCCCAGACGGCGATGAGCATGAAGGCGATGATGGCCGCCACCTTGACGAGGGCGAACCAGAACTCCGCCTCGCCGAACATCTTCACGCTGAGCATGTTGAGCACGAAGACGAGCGCCAGCGCGCCGAGCGCCAGTACCCACTGAGGGATCGATCGGAACAGCGACCAGTAGTGCAGGTAGAGCGCGACGGCCGTGATGTCGGCCATGACGGTGACGGCCCAGTCCAGGAAGAAGAACCAGCCGGTGACGTAGGCGCCCTTCTCGCTCAGGAACTCGCGGGCGTACGAGACGAATGCGCCCGATGAGGGACGGCGGATGGCCAGCTCGCCGAGGGCCCTGACCATGAGGAACGCGAAGACGCCGCAGATCGCGTAGGCGATGGCCAGGCCCGGGCCGCCCTGGGCCAGGCGCCCGCCGGCGCCCAGGAACAGGCCGGTGCCGATGGAGCCGCCGATGGCGATCATCTGCAGGTGACGGTTCTTCAGCGCCCTGTCGTAGCCGGCGTCGCCCTTGTCCGCCCTGTGCGGGCCGGGAACCGGTGCAGCCGAGCTGTCGGTCATCGTGCTCCTCCTTGCTCCTCCTCGCCAGGCGCCTGCTCGTCCGGACCGAACGCTACCCCTCCTGAAGGGGCCGGCGGGCCCACGGGGCTCCGGGCGGTCAGCCCCTGCGGCGGCTCACCTCGTACAGGGCGATCGCCGTGGCGACCGATGCGTTGAGGCTCTCGACCCGGTTGGTGACCGGCACCGACACGAGCGCGTCGCAGCGCTCGCGCACCAGTCGCGACAGGCCCCGGCCCTCCGAGCCGACGACGAGCACCAGCGGCCCCTCGGCCCCCGGCAGGCCCGCCACGTCGGCATCGCCCTCGCCGGCCAGGCCCGCCACGAGGAAGCCGGCGCCGGTCAGCTGTTCGAGCGCCCGGCTGAGATTCTTCACCCGGACGACCGGGATGCGCGCCGCGGCGCCGGCCGAGGACTTCCAGCCGGCCGCCGTCATCGAGGCGCTGCGGCGCTCGGGGATCACGACGGCGTCGGCGCCGAAGGCCGCGGCCGAGCGGACGATGGCCCCGAGATTGTGCGGATCGGTGACGCCGTCGCAGGCCACGAGCAGGCCGTGGTCGTCGTCGCGGCCGAGCGCCGCGGCCATGGCGTCCGCCAGGTCGGCGTACTGGAACTCGGCCAGCTGGACGGCCACGCCCTGGTGGACGGCCCCGCCGGTGAGCCTGTCGAGCTCGGTGCGCGGCACCTGCAGCAGCGTCAGCGAGTGACCGGCGGCGTACTTGAAGATCTCGCGCAGCCGGTCGTCGCGCTCGGCGCCCTCGGCCACGAAGGCGCGGCGCACCGGCAGGCCGGACTGCAGGGCCTCGAGCACGGGATTGCGGCCGACGACCCAGTCGGAGCCGGTCCTGCGGCCGCCCGGGCGGGCGGTTCCGCCGCGGCCGCCCTGATGGGCCGGGCGCTCCTGCCTGGCCTTGTGGGCCTTGTGCCAGACGCGGTCCTCGGCCCTGGGCGTGGGGCCGCGGCCGGCCAGCCTGCGGCGGCCCTTGCCGCCGGATCCCTTGGGCGCCGCCATCACCCGCTCACGCTCCACCGGGTCCCGTCGGGCGTGTCCTCGATGCGCACGCCGATCCTGGTGAGCTCGTCGCGGATCCGGTCCGCCGCGGCGTAGTCCCTGCGGGCGCGGGCCGCCTGGCGCTGGGCCAGCACGAGTTGCACGAGCTCGTTCAGGACGGACGGGTCGGCACCGCCCGTGCCGGCCCACTCGGTGTCGTGCGGGTCGAGACCGAGCACGTGCAGCATGGCGCGCACCTGGCGCAGGGCCCGGGCGGCCGCTGGGCCGTCGGCCGAGTCGATGGCCCTGTTCCCCGCCTTGATCGTCTCGTGGAGGACGGCGAAGGCGCCCGGGGTGCCCAGGTCGTCGTCCATGGCCCCGACGAAGGCCGCGGGCAGGTCCCCGAAGGCGAACTCGACCGGATCCGCGGCGCCGGCGCGCTTCAGGAAGGAGTCGATGCGCTCGACCTGGGCGGTCGCCTCGGCCAGCGAGTTCTCGGAGTACTCGATGGTGGAGCGGTAGTGCGGCTGGGCCAGGTAGAGGCGCACGGCGCGCGGCGGGAACCTCCTGGTGACCTCGGTGACGATCGCGCCGTTGCCGAGCGACTTGCTCATCTTCTCGCCGGCCATCGTGACGAAGGCGTTGTGCATCCAGTAACGGGCGAAGCCGTAGCCGGCCGCCCTGGACTGGGCCTGCTCGTTCTCGTGGTGCGGGAAGCGCAGGTCCATGCCGCCGCCGTGGATGTCGAAGGTCTCGCCGAGGTACTTCAGGCTCATCGCGGAGCACTCCAGGTGCCAGCCGGGGCGCCCGGGGCCCCACGGGCTGGGCCAGCTGGCGGTGGCCGGCTCCCCGGGCTTGCTGCCCTTCCACAGGGCGAAGTCGCGGCGGTCGTGCTTGCCGCGCTCGTCGGCGGACTCGTCGGAGACCATGTCCTCGATGCGCTGGTTGGACAGGGAGCCGTACTCGGGCCAGCTGCGCACGTCGAAGTAGACGTCGCCGGAGCCGTCGTCGGCCGCGTAGGCGTGGCCGCGGTCGATAAGGCGCCTGGTGAGCCCGATCATCTCGGGGATGTGGCCGGTGGCGCGCGGCTCGTAGTCGGGCGGGATGCAGCCGAGCGCGGTGTAGGCGCGGTGCAGCTCGAGCTCCACGGCGTAGGCCAGCTCGTACCACTGGATGCCGGCGGCCCCGGCCCTGGCCCAGATCTTCTCGTTGATGTCGGTGATGTTGGCGACGACCCTCACGTCGTAGCCGCTCGCCGCGAACCAGCGGCGCAGGACGTCGAAGACGACCTCCTTGCGGATGTGGCCCAGGTGCGGCGGGCCCTGCACGGTGAGGCCGCAGTGGTAGATCGACACCCTGCCCTCTACGAGGGGGGCGAAGGGCACGGTCGTGCCGGTGGACTCGTCATACACCTTGAAGGACACATCGGCAGTCTACCGAGCGCCGCTCCGGGGACGCCCCGGGCCGGGACGGGTTCAGCCGTGCGTGTGGTCGGCGTTGATGGTGGAGCCGGCCGGCAGCAGCACCTCGTAGGAGTGGCGGATGTGCCCTTCGACGAGCTCGGAGGCCAGGTTCGCGTCATGCGCCTTGAGGGCCTCCAGGATCGAGCGGTGCTCGGTCACGAGCCCGAGGCGCACCTGCTCCCAGCCGCTCAGGTGCTCCTCGGCCTGGCGGATCGGGCCCGCCAGCGTGTGGCGGATGGCCGCCGACAGCATCGACAGCATGTGGTTGCCGCTCGCCTCGATGATGGCGATGTGGAACGAGGTGTCGAGCTCGTTGAACGAGTCGGGGTCGGTCCGGTGGTCCATCCGCTCCACGAGCAGCTCGGCGCGGCGCAGCGCCGCGTTCGGCCCGCGGCGGGCTGCGGTGACGGTGGCCGCCTTCTCGACGACGATGCGCGTCTCCGTCAGGTCCTCGACCGAGGTGATGTCCAGGGCCAGCTGCAGGCGCAGCATGCGGCCGAGCGCGTCGCCCGGGGTGGCGCGGATGCGGGTGCCGTTGCCCGGGCCCGTGCCGGAGACGACGATGCCCTGGGCCTGCAGGACGCGGATGGCCTCCCGGACGGCCCCGCGCCCGACCGACAGCCGGGCGGCCAGTTCGCGCTCGGGGGGGAGCTGCGTGCCGGCCACGTAGTTGCCGGCCAGGATCTCGGACTCGATGTGGTGCAGGGCCACGTCGAAGCCGGACATGCCCTTGGCCTGCATGATGGCGCAGTCGTGGCAGCGCTCGGGCCGGTCCAGACCGACTCCCGCTCCGCGTGTCCTGGGCATGGGCCCATTGTGGCCGATGTGTCAAGCCCCCGCCAGAGTCCAGCACCACGTTTCGGGCTGCGACGGTCCCAAAATAATGCCTAGACAGAGCGGGTTTCTTGACCCCGACAATTGGTAGGACCTATCGTCGTCCCAGAATGGTGGCCGTCTCAGTGGAGAGACTCTCATCACTCACCGTCAACGAAACTGAACGGGGGATTCTTGTGGTACTGCTCGAAGCGTTCACGCCCAGCACCAACCCACTCGGCCACCAGTGGGCTTCCGCCCTCGTGGCCCTCATTCCGATCGCCTGCATGCTCGTCACTCTCGGCGCGCTGCGCTGGAAGGCCTACTGGGCCGGCCTCGCCTCCTGGGCATTGGCCCTCATCATCGCCATCACGGCCTACCACATGCCGATCGGCATGGCCGTCTCCTCCAGCGTCGAGGGCTTCCTGTACGGCCTCTTCCCGATCGGCTGGATTCTGCTGGCGGCCATCTGGATGTACCAGGTCACGGTCATCTCGGGTCGTTTCGACGATCTGCGCCGCACCTTCTTCCTGATCTCCGACGATCCGCGCGTCCTCGGCATCCTCATCGCCTTCTGCTTCGGGGGCCTGCTCGAGGCCCTCGCCGGCTTCGGCGCCCCGGTCGCCATCGCGGCGGCCATGCTCATCGCGATCGGCTTCGGCAAGCTGCGCGCCGCCGTCACCGCGCTGGTCGCCAACACGGTGCCGGTCGCCTTCGGGGCCGTGGGCCTGCCCGTGCTGATGGCCGCCCGCACCGGTGGTCTCGAGGTCTCCCAGGTCGCCCCGGTGACCGCTCGCATCTGCGCCATCCTCTGCCTCGTCGTCCCCTTCCTGATGCTCGGCATCATGGACGGCAGGCAGGGCGTCAAGCAGTGCTGGCCCTTCGGCCTGTTCGTCGGCTTCATCTTCGGCGCCGTCAAGTGGGTCATCGCCGGCACCGGCCTGTACAACCTGACCGAGATCTTCGCCGCCGTCGTCTCCGTCGGCCTGGCCATGGTCTTCCTGCGCTTCTGGAAGCCCAGGGGCGGTGCCGAGGCCGCCGGGCGCATCGGCATCCCGATGGATGCCGCGCTCGAGACCGAGCCCGTCACCAGGACCGAGGAGGGCGGCGACAGGCTCACCGCCGGCCGCATCGTCATGGCCCTGGTGCCCTACATCCTGGTCATCGTCATCTTCGGGTTCGCGGCCGTCCCCTCGGTCAAGAGCCTGCTCGCCAAGGCCGATGTCGCGATGAGGTGGCCCGGTCTGGGCGAGCTGCTGAGCACCACCGGCGCCGCCAACTCCCATCAGGTCTACACCTGGCAGTGGCTGAGCACGCCCGGTTTCCTGTTGCTCATCGTCGCCCTCCTGGTCGGCGTCATCTACCGGGTCCCGATGAGGGACGTCTTCGGCGAGCTGCTCGTCAACCTCAAGAAGATGAAGTTCTCGCTGGTCACCATCGGCCTCGTGGTGGCCCTCGCCTACGTCATGGGCGACTCCGGTCAGACGATGGCCCTGGGCCTGTTCATCGCCGGCGCGGGCGCGGTCTACCCGTTCCTGGCCCCGATCCTCGGCTGGATCGGCACCTACGTCACCGGCTCCGACACCTCGGCGAACATCCTGTTCTCCGGCCTGCAGTCGGGCATCGGAGAGCAGATCGGCAATGCGCACGCTCTCGGCCTCGACGGCATGCGCTCCCTGCTCGTCGGCTCGGGTGCCGCCGGCGGTGTGGTCGGCAAGATGATCTCGCCCCAGTCCCTGACCGTTGCGGCCACCGCCATCGGCCTGGCCGGCGGCGAGTCCACGATCCTGCGCAAGGTGTTCAAGTACTCGATCGTCCTGATCGTGTTCATGTGCATCATCGCCGGTCTCATGTCCACTCCGGTCCTGAGCTGGTTGCTTCCCTGAAGCTGATTTCTCGCCCACCAATGTTCAACGGAGGTTCTTCAATGACCACCACCACCTCGCCCGGCACCCGGGCCGGCGCGCCGGGCCTTCCCGGCGCCGGTCTGGACGTCGCGGTGTTCATCACATGCATCAACGACGTTCTGTTCCCGCAGACCGGCATCGCCATGACGAAGCTGCTGGAGCGTCTGGGATGCAGGGTCCACTTCCCCAAGGAGCAGACCTGCTGCGCGCAGCTCACCACGAACACCGGCTATTTCAAGGAGTCGATGGGCATGGTGGAGTCCTATGTGAAGGCCTACGGCGACTACGACTACGTCGTCGCCCCGTCGGCCTCCTGCATCACCGCCGTGCGCGATCAGCACCCCATGCTGGCCGAGCACGCCGGTGACAGGGGGCTGGCGCGCGACGTCGCGCACACCAGCAGGATCTCGCTGGACATCAGCGAGTTCCTCGTCGACGTCCTGGGCGTCACCGATGTGGGCGCCTACTTCCCGCATCTGATCACCTTCCATCCGAGTTGCCACGGCCTGCGGCTGCTCGGGATCGGCGACCGGCCCTACCGGCTGCTCGAGAACGTCCGCGGCATGACGATGGTCGACCTGCCGGCCAGGGAGCAGTGCTGCGGCTTCGGCGGCACCTTCAGCGTGAAGAACTCCGACATGAGCTCCACGATGGCCGCCGACAAGGCCCGCCATGTGCGCGAGACCGGCGCCGAGTACGTCGTCGGCTACGACAACTCCTGCCTGCTCAGCATCGGCGGCGTCCTCTCCCGTCAGAACGCCGGCGTGAGGGCGATCCACCTCGTTGAGGTCCTGGCCACCACAGAGGAGGACTGACTGTCATGACCACCGAACTGCGCCGCATCACCGAGGGCAACTACGGCGTCGCCCGCCTGACGCCGGCCCCAGAGCACGGCGGCACCTTCCTGGGCCAGCCGAAGTTCCCCAAGGCGGTCAAGAAGGAGCTCAAGCTCGTCGTCCAGCGCAAGAACATGCGCAATGCGACGACCACCATCCGCAACAAGCGCGCCCTGCGCGTGACCGAGACCCCCGACTGGGAGGACATCCGTCAGGCCGCCTACGAGGTGAAGAACCGCGTCGGACGCCACCTCGACCGCTACCTGGAGGAGGCCGAGGAGTCCCTCACCGCCCACGGCGTCCAGGTGCACTGGGCCCGCGACGCCGCCGAGGCCAACCGCATCGTCGGCGACATCGCCAAGGCCAAGGGCGTCCAGGAGGTCGTGAAGATCAAGTCGATCACCACCCAGGAGACCGACCTGAACGAGTACCTCGAGGAGCAGGGCATCGCGGCCTGGGAGACCGACCTGGCCGAGCTCATCGTGCAGCTCGGACACGACCGCCCCAGCCACATCGTGGTACCCGGCATCCACCGCAACCGCGCCGAGGTCCGCGAGATCTTCCTGCGCGAGATGAGGAACTACGGCCGCCCGTGCCCCGAGGACGTCACCTCCAACCCGCCCGAACTGGCCAATGCCGCCCGCCTGCACCTGCGCGAGAAGTTCCTGCGCGCCAAGGTCGCCGTCTCCGGCGCCAACTTCGTCCTGGCCGACACCGGTTCACTGGTGATCGTCGAGTCCGAGGGCAACGGCCGCATGTGCCTGACCCTTCCCGACACGCTGATCTCCCTGGTCGGCATCGAGAAGGTCCTGCCGAGCTACGACGACCTGGAGATCTTCCTCAAGCTGCTGCCGCGCTCGGCCACCGGTGAGCGCATGAACCCGTACAACTCCGTGTGGAGCGGCGTCACGCCGAACGACGGCCCGCAGGAGCAGCACGTGATCTTCATGGACAACGGCCGCACGAACGTGCTCGCCGACCCGGTCGGGCGCGAGGTGCTGCGCTGCATCCGCTGCGCGTCCTGCATCAACGTCTGCCCGGTCTACGAGCGCGCCGGCGGTCACGCCTACGGCTCGGTCTACCCCGGCCCGATCGGCATCACGCTGACCCCGCAGCTGCGCGGCATCGACGACCCGGTCGACCGGGGCATGCCGTACGCCTGCACCCTCTGCGGGGCCTGCAACGAGGTCTGCCCGGTCAAGATCCCGTTCACCGACATCATCGTCCACCTGCGCAACCGTGTCGCCGACGCCGAGCGCAAGGAGTTCTCGACCGACGTCGAGGTGGCCGCCGAGAAGGGCCTCATGAAGGTCGCCGCCTGGGTTCTCGGCGACTACAGGCACTGGGAGACGACGATGTACGCCACCCGCGCGGCCGGCCGCGTCGTCGGCAGGCACAAGATCGGCCCGCTGCCCGTGCCGGTCGCCAATCGCTGGCTCGACTACCGCAACGTCGACCACGTCCCCAGCCAGACGTTCCGCGACTGGTGGAGGGCCAATCGCGGAGAGGAGGAGTGATCATGGACGCCAAGCAGGAGATCCTCGCCCGCATCCGCCGGGCCACGGTGGACATCACCGAGAAGGATCCGGTCAAGGACCAGCCCGTCGACTGGACCTACGGCCTGGGCATCGAGATGGACGACGTCGTGGGCACCTTCGAGCAGAAGGTCATCGACTACTCCGCCACCGTCGTGCGCTCGAAGCCGACCGGCGTGCCCCAGGCCGTCGTCACCGGCCTGAGGGCCACCGGCGCCGAGAACTCGGTCGTCGTCCCCGCCGGGCTCGAGCAGTCCTGGCGGGACGCCATGGCCGCCGCCGGCTTCGGGGTCCGTGTCGACGAGCCGCAGCTGCCGCACGAGAGTCTCGACAGGACCGATGCCGTCGTCACCGCCGCCGCCTCCGGCATCGCCGACACCGGCACGATCGTGCTCGACCACACCGCCGACCAGGGCCGCCGCGCCCTGTCCCTGGTCCCCGACCGCCACGTCTGCGTGATCAGGGCGTCGCAGGTGGTCTCCGACGTCCCCGAGTCGGTGCAGGACCTGCGCCCCTCGGTGGAGGCCGGCCACCCGCTGACCTTCATCTCGGGCGGTTCGGCCACCAGCGACATCGAGCTGTCCCGCGTTGACGGCGTGCACGGGCCCCGGACCCTCTACGTGGTGCTCGTCGAGGACCAGGACTGACAACGGCCGACGACGGGGCCCGCCCGGGCGGGCCCCGTCGTCGTGTCCGGCCGTGCGCGGCGCACCCGTTCCGGTTAGGGTTGTTGTCCGTCGCCGCAGGAGATGCGGCCCTGTCGGTGCCCGCATCCGCGGGGACCGGGGAAAGGAGAGCCCCATGGCCGAGACGCGCAAGCACGATCCGCGCACCAGCAGCATCGGCGAGCGAGTGCGCGAGGCCATCGGCGGGGTGCCGCGCGTGGCCCCTCCCGAGGAGGTCGAGACCGACGCCGCCGGCGACGACCCCTTCGTAACCGCCCCCGAGCCGCGGTCCGACGAGGCCCCGGTCGTCGGCGCCGCGGCGGACCCGCTGGGCGGCTACACGCTGCTGGCCGGCGATCAGCCGGGCCTCATCACGGTCAGCGCCGACCAGCTCGACCGGTTGACCGCCGTCATCCGCACCGAGGGAGCCGCCGATGACGAGGACGACGATGAGTTCTGGGGCGACGAGGACGCCGAGCCCTGACCGGCACGCCCCATGAGGCCGGGCGCGGAGCGCCGCCCGGGACGCCCTCAGCCCTTCTCGCGCAGCGTGTCGATGTCGAAGAAGCCGGCCCGCCCGGCGTCGGCGTCCGGCGCGGGCTCCCACGGGTCGTGGACGGGCTCCTCGTCCTCATCCGATTCGTCGATGTAGCCCATCGAGGGGTCGTAGGGATTCGCCAGGCGGCGCCCGCCGCCCTCGACCTGCAGGATCGCGTCGTCGCTCATCGCCTCGTCGGGCAGCGTCCTCAGGACGTCGTTGATGTAACCGCTGGTGGCTTCGAGCAGGGGCACCTCGCGGCTCTCGCGCTGGGACTCGTACCAGCGGTAGTCGAGCACCTCGTGGTAGATCTGCGCGGGATCGCGCTTGCCCTGCAGCTCGGGCGGGATCGCGTTGATGACGGGCTCGAAGCATTCGGTGAGCCACTGGTGGGCGACGACCGCCTCGTCGGCGTCCTGCAGGCCCATGCGGGCCCGGAAGGTGTCCAGATCGTTGAGCAGGCGCCGGGCCTGGTTCTCCTCGGTGTCCAGACCGGTCAGGCGCATGAGGCGCCTGGAGTGGTGGCCCGCGTCGACGACCTTCGGCTGGATCGAGACCGTCCGGCCGTCGGGGCTGGTCTGGATGTCCAGTTCGGCCACGTCGAAGCCGAGGGCGTTGAGGCGCCGCACGCGCGACTCGATGCGGTACAGCTCGGAGCCGGAGAACTCCTCCAGGCCGGTCAGCTCGTTCCACAGCTCCCCGTAGCGCGACTCGATCGTCTCGACCAGGGTGAGCGGATCGAGGGACTCGTCCAGCAGGCCGCCGGCCTCCAGATCGCAGAAGTCGCCGAAGATGTTGATGCGCGCGATCTCCAGGTCGTGGGCGCGCTGGCCGTCGGTGAGCTGGTCGTGCAACTCGCCGGTCTCGGCGTCGACGAGGTATGCGGCGAAGGCGCCGGCGTCACGGCGGAAGAGGATGTTCGACAGCGAGACGTCCCCCCACATGAAGCCCAGCAGGTGGAGGCGCGCCAGCAGGACGATCATGGCGTCGAGCAGGCGCATGACGGTGTCGTGGCGCACGCCGGGGGTGAACAGCGAGCGGTAGGGCAGGGCGAAGTCCAGGTGCCTGGTGACGAGCACCGAGTCGAGCGGTTCGCCACTGGGGTCGACGCGCCCGCTGATCACGGCCACGGCCTCGACCGACGGCGTGCCCAGACGCCTGAGGTCGTGGAGCAGCCGGTACTCGTGGATCGCCAGGCGCTCGACGACCTCCTTGGCCGCGTAAACCTGGTCGTCCACCTTGATGAAGCGGACGACGTGGCGCGATATGCCGCGCGGCAGCGCGACGAGGTGTTCGATCGGCCACTGCGCCAGCGGGGTGCCCCAGGGCAGGGGGATGAGCCGGGCATCCGGCTTCGCTGACAGGAATCGTGGCACGGAACAAGTGTGCCATTCGCCGACGGGCCGTACCGGCACCCGGGCCGGTGCGCCCGGGATGTCGGCCGAGGCCGCTCTCAGGCCCGTGCGGCGCGTTCGAGGGCTGCGGTCAGGTCGGCCCGCAGATCGGCCATGGGCTCGATGCCGACCGACAGGCGCAGCAGGGAGTCGGTGATGCCGGCCGCTGCGCGCGCCTGCGGCGTCATGCCGGCGTGCGTCATGGTCGCCGGGTGGGCCAGCAGCGATTCGGTGCCGCCCAGGGACTCGGCCAGGTCGATGGCGCCCAGGCCCGTGGCGAAGGCCTTGACGGCCTCCAGCCCGCCGGACAGTTCGAAGCTGAGCAGCGAGCCGAAACCGCTCTGCTGACGGGCCGCCAGGTCGTGCCCGGGATGACCGGCCAGGCCCGGGTAGTTGACGCGTGACACCGCTTCGCTGGCCCGCAGCAGCTCGACGACGGCGGCCGTGTTCTCCTCGTGCACGCGCATGCGGGCGTCGATCGTGCGCAGGCCGCGCAGCGTCAGCCAGGAGTCCCAGGCGCCGCCGGTCAGGCCGAGGGCGTTGGCCCAGTGCAGCACCTGCTCTCCGAGCTCGGCGGTCCGCGAGACGACCACGCCCCCGACCACGTCGGAGTGGCCGTTGATGAACTTGGTGGTGGAGTGCAGCACCACGTCGGCGCCCAGGTCGATCGGGTTCGACAGGACCGGCGAGCAGAAGGTGTTGTCGGCCACGAGCAGCGCGTCCCGGGCGTGCGCCAGCTCGGCGGTCGCCGTGATGTCGGTAATGCGCATGAGCGGATTCGAGGGGGTTTCGACGAGGACCAGCTCGGCCGGGGCGGTCAGCGCGGCCCTGGCCTGGTCGAGATCGGACATGTCGATGAAATCGACCCTGATGCGCTCGCGGGCGGCCAGATGGTCGAGCAGGCGCCAGGTGCCGCCGTAGCAGTCGGCCGGGGCGACGACGCGCCCGCGGGGGCCGACGAGGGCCTCGACGGTGGCGGTGATCGCGCTCATGCCCGAGGCGGTGACGGTGGCGTCGGCGCCGTGCTCCAGATCGGCGAGCGTACGGGCCAGCAGCTCGCGCGTCGGGTTGGCCGAGCGGGAGTAGTCGAAGGCCGGCTTGGCCTGGCCGATGCCGGCGAAGCGGTAGTTGGTGCTCGGGTGCAGGGCGGGGGTCACCGAGCCGTACTGGGAGTCCGTGCCGAAGCCTGCGCGCACGGCGCGGCCCAGCGGGGACAGTTCGGGCTGGTCCTGGCCCATGGCGCCTCCTGGTCGTGCTGGCGGGCGTCACCCCGCCCTGTTCAGACGATGGCGGCCCACCCGCCGGGCCGGGCGGCGGTCCGCGTGCGGGGACGGCGGGTGGGCCGATGGTTCGGTCAGGAGATCCTCTCGGTGGTCTTCTTGTCGAAGACGTGCACCTTCGCCGGGTCGACGTGCAGGACGACCTGCTCCCCCCGCGCCGGGGGGGTGCGCGTCGTCACGCGGGCGACGACCTGCTGGTCGGGCGGGGCGCCGACCAGCGAGCCGTACAGATAGGAGTCCGCGCCGGTCTCCTCGACCGCGGTGATCGCCATCGTAACGCCCTCGCCGGTGCCCGAGACCTCGAAGTTCTCGGGCCGGATGCCCAGCACGACGTCCTCGCCGGTGGCGCGCCCGGCCACCTCGCGGGGAACGGCGACCACGTGGCCGTCGACCTCGACGCCGCCGTCGACGATCCTGGCGGGCAGCAGGTTCATCGACGGGGAGCCGATGAAACCTGCCACGAAGAGGTTCTTCGGGCTGTCGTACAGGGCGAGCGGACGGTCGGCCTGCTGCAGCACGCCGTCCTTCATGACGGCGACGCGGTCGCCCATCGTCATTGCCTCGACCTGATCGTGGGTGACGTAGACGGTGGTGACGCCCAGACGGGTCTGCAGGGCGGCGATCTGGGTGCGGGTCTGCACGCGCAGCTTGGCGTCGAGATTGCTGAGCGGCTCGTCCATGAGGAAGACCTGCGGGTCGCGGACGATGGCGCGGCCCATGGCGACGCGCTGGCGCTGGCCACCCGACAGGTTCTTGGGCTTGCGGCTGAGCAGCTCCTCCAGACCGAGCAGCTTGGCGGCCTCGAGCACCCGGGCCTCGCGCTCGTCCTTGGCCACGCCCTTCATCTTGAGCGCGAAGCCCATGTTGTCGGCGACGGTCATGTGCGGGTAGAGCGCGTAGTTCTGGAAGACCATGGCGATGTCGCGGTCCTTCGGCGCCAGATCGGTGACCTCCTGGTCGCCGATCCACACCGAACCGGAGTTGACCTCCTCCAGACCGGCCAGCATGCGCAGCGACGTCGACTTGCCGCAGCCGGAGGGGCCGACGAGCACCATGAACTCGCCGTCGCCGATCTCGAGATTGAGCTTGTCCACCGCGGCGTGGTCGGCGCCGGGGTAGGTACGGGTTGCGTCCTTGTAATTGACAGTGGCCATGAATGCCACCAATCCTTTCCACGGGCAGGAACGTGCCCGACGATCCGTAGTAGAGCGGACGAAGGACGTCTTCATCCGCCCCCATTCTCGCACACGGGACGCACCCGATCCATCGGGCGCCGGCCCCGCACCGCGGGCGGCCACTGGCGGGTCCGGGCCGGGAGCTTGCCACATCCGGCGCTCTCGGGCATCATTGGGCCCGTGGAATTTCCCCTGATGCGTACCTTCGTCGCCGGTTGTCGAATGACCGGCGCCATGTGTCGCATCCGCTGAGCCCCGGCTGCCGCGCCCGGTTCCTCCGACCCGGCGCGCCGACACATGGCGTATTGGCCCGGAGGCATCCATCCTTGTCGGCTTGTGATCACGTGCGTGCGCGCCGTTGCGGGCCCTTTTCTCCGTCAACCCATCACGGTCGAGGTGCGGCCGGAAACGAGAGGTGAACCAGGTGATCGAACTCACCGGCGTCAGCGTCACCTTCCCCGGTCACGGGCCGGGGGAGACCATTCGCGCCGTGCGCGACGTCGACCTGACGGTCGACGACGGCGACGTCTACGGCATCGTCGGCTACTCGGGGGCCGGCAAGTCGACCCTCGTGCGCACGATCAACCTGCTGCAACGGCCGACGGCGGGTTCGGTGCGCGTGGACGGGCAGGAGATGACGGAGCTCTCCCCGGTCCGACTGCGCACCGCCCGCAAGCGCATCGGCATGATCTTCCAGCACTTCAACCTGCTCGGTTCGCGCACGCTCTACGACAACGTCGCCTATCCGCTGGCGGGCGGCGGCAGGACCAGGGTCCAGGTGCGCGAGCACGTCATGAGCCTGCTCGAGCTGGTCGGCATGGCGGATCGCTCCGAGGCCTACCCCAGCCAGTTGTCCGGCGGGCAGCGCCAGCGCGTGGCCATCGCCCGCGCGCTGGCCAACGACCCCTCTGTGCTGCTGTGCGACGAGGCCACCAGCGCTCTCGACCCGAAGACCACCGGCGGCATCCTCGACCTGCTCGGCCGGCTCAACGCCCGGACCGGCCTGACGGTCGTCCTCATCACTCACGAGATGGGCGTCATCAAGCAGATCTGCTCGCACGTGGCCGTCATGGAGGAGGGGCGCATCATCGAGCGCGGCTCCACCGTCGGCGTCTTCACCGATCCCCACCAGTCGCTCACCCGCGACTTCATCGACACCGCCAACCACGTCGAGGCGGGCATCACGACGGTCATCACCCATCCCGACCTGATCAGGCGCGGTACCGACGACCGCCTCGTCTCGCTGCGGTTCGCCGGCGGCTCCACCGGCGACCCGATGGTCGCCGCCCTGGCCCGCGACTACAACGTGAGCGCCAACATCCTGTTCGCCAACGTCGAGGTCATCGCCGGCACCCCGGTCGGCAACCTGCTCCTCGGCCTGTCCGGCGCCCGGCCCGACCTGGACGCCGCCGAGGGCTGGCTGACCCGGTCGGGCGTCAGAGTGCACAACTACAGCGACACCGAGATCGAGTCCATCCGCCGGCGCGCGGCGGCGGAGGCCGCCGGTGCCGTCGAATCCGTCCACGGCGACCAGGAGGAGCAGCAATGACCGACTGGCTCAGCACGCTCATGCCGAATGTCATGCGCAAGCCGGGCGACCTGTGGGACGCCACCATCGAGACCCTCTACATGACGGCGGTCTCGGCCCTCATCGCCGGCGTCCTCGGCATCGTCCTGGGCACGGTCCTCGTCGTCATCGACGAGCACGGCATCCTGCCCCACCCGCGCCTGTACTGGATCCTCGACAAGCTCGTGAACCTGTTCCGCTCGATCCCCTTCGTGATCCTCATCGCGCTGGTCGGGCCGTTGACCCGCATCATCACCGGCACGACGATCGGCACCACTGCGGCCCTCGTCCCGCTGGTCATCGGCACCGTGCCGTTCTACGCCCGCCAGATCCAGAACGCCGTGCTCGAGGTCGACCCGGGCGTCGTCGAGGCGGCCCAGGCGATGGGGTCGAGCCCGGTGGGGATCATCTTCCGCGTCTACCTGCGCGAGGCCCGCCCGGGCATCATCCGCGTCTCGGCGCTGACGATCATCAGCCTCATCGGCCTGACGACGATGGCCGGCATCGTCGGCGGCGGCGGTCTCGGCGACCTGGCGATCTCCCGCGGCTACAACCGATTCCAGAACGACGTCACCGTCGTCTGCACGCTCATCATCCTCGTCCTCGTCTACGTCTCCCAGGCGATCGCCGATCTCCTGGTCAGGCGGATCACCCACTGACCCGCTCGGAGACCCCCAGCAGGAACAGGAAGGAGAACCCCATGAAGCTCAAGCTCGCGGCGGCGGGTCTGGCCCTGGTCATGACCGTCGGCCTGGCCGGCTGCTCCGGCTCGTCCTCGGACTCGTCCGGCAGGGACAAGACGACGGTCAGGGTCGGCGTCTACGGCGACAACAACGAGCCGTGGGAGACCGCCGCCGAGAACCTCAAGGATGACGAGAACATCGACGTGGAGCTGGTGAGGTTCTCCGACTACGTCCAGCCCAATCAGGCGCTGTCGGACGGCTCGGTCGACTTGAACAGCTTCCAGACGCAGATCTACCTGGAGACCTACGACTCCGAGCACGGCACCGACCTGACCTCGATCGGGTACACGATCATCGAGCCCATGGGTCTGTACTCGCACAAGGTCGGCTCGGTCGACGAGCTGGCCGACGGCGCCACCGTGACGATCCCGAATGACGTCTCCAACGGCGGGCGCGCCCTCAAGCTGCTGGAGAAGGCCGGTCTGATCGCCGTGAACCCGGACGCGGGCCTGACCCCCGCTCCGGAGGACATCACCGACAACCCCAAGAACCTGCAGATCACCCAACTCGACGCCGCGCAGATCGCCCGGTCCCTGGATGACGCCGACCTGGCCGCGATCAACGCGGACATCGCCGTCGACGCCGGTCTGCTGCCGAGCCAGGACGCGCTGCTGCGCGAGGAGGTCGGCGAGGACTCCAGGCCCTACTACAACGTCATCGCGGCCCGCGCCTCCGACGTGGACAACGAGACCTACAGGACGGTCGTGAGGTACTTCCAGAGCGACGAGGTCGCCCAGACGATCGCCGATGCCTACAAGGGCTCCCAGTTCCCGGTGTGGGACGGCGCCCCGTCGCTCGCCCCGAGCGCCTCGGCCTCGCGGACGGCCGGCTGAGCGCCGGCGACCGGGCGTGCCGGACCGGCTCCGACCACTCGACGTCCACCATGAGCACGACGAACACCGTGCGGCGCCGCCGGGCGCTGCACGGCAGCCACAACCAGTAGGAGGAAAGAACGATGAAGCTCAAGCTCGCGGCGGCGGGTCTGGCCCTGGTCATGACCGTCGGCCTGGCCGGCTGCTCCGGCTCGTCCTCGGACTCGTCCGGCAGGGACAAGACGACGGTCAGGGTCGGCGTCTACGGCGACAACAACGAGCCGTGGGAGACCGCCGCCGAGAACCTCAAGGATGACGAGAACATCGACGTGGAGCTGGTGAGGTTCTCCGACTACGTCCAGCCCAATCAGGCGCTGTCGGACGGCTCGGTCGACTTGAACAGCTTCCAGACGCAGATCTACCTGGAGACCTACGACTCCGAGCACGGCACCGACCTGACCTCGATCGGGTACACGATCATCGAGCCCATGGGTCTGTACTCGCACAAGGTCGGCTCGGTCGACGAGCTGGCCGACGGCGCCACCGTGACGATCCCGAATGACGTCTCCAACGGCGGGCGCGCCCTCAAGCTGCTGGAGAAGGCCGGTCTGATCGCCGTGAACCCGGACGCGGGCCTGACCCCCGCTCCGGAGGACATCACCGACAACCCCAAGAACCTGCAGATCACCCAACTCGACGCCGCGCAGATCGCCCGGTCCCTGGATGACGCCGACCTGGCCGCGATCAACGCGGACATCGCCGTCGACGCCGGTCTGCTGCCGAGCCAGGACGCGCTGCTGCGCGAGGAGGTCGGCGAGGACTCCAGGCCCTACTACAACGTCATCGCGGCCCGCGCCTCCGACGTGGACAACGAGACCTACAGGACGGTCGTGAGGTACTTCCAGAGCGACGAGGTCGCCCAGACGATCGCCGATGCCTACAAGGGCTCCCAGTTCCCGGTGTGGGACGGCGCCCCGTCGCTCGCCCCGAGCGCCTCGGCCTCGCGGACGGCCGGCTGAGCCGCTCGCGCGCATCCGGCACCGGGCGACCCGGGTCCGCACGGACCGGCCCGGGTCACCGCAGCCGCGGAGGCATGATGGATTTCAACCAGCAGAGCATTCACGCCGAGATCGAGGCCCTCGCGCCGCGCATCATCGCGGACCGCCGCTACCTGCACCAGCACGCCGAGACGAGCCTGAAAGAGTTCGGCACCTCGAAGTACATCGCCGACCGCCTCGACGAGCTGGGCATCGACCACGTCGGGGTCGGTGGGACCGGCCTGCTCGGCACGCTGGGGGGCACCGGTCCCGGCCCGACGATCCTGCTGCGCGCCGACATCGACGCCCTGCCGCTGCGCGACGACTGCGGCGCCGAGTGGGCCAACACCACCAGCGAGGCCAACCACGCCTGCGGTCATGACGGCCACGTCAGCGCCCTGCTCGGCGCGGCCGAGATCCTCGCCGAGCATCGTGCCGATTTCAACGGCACCATCCGGTTCGCCTTCCAGCAGGCCGAGGAGATCGGTGCCGGCGGTCTCATCTTCGAGAGGGCCGGCGTGCTCGAGGGCCTCGACCAGGTCTTCGGCTTCCACTTCGCCTCCGACCTGCCGACCGGTACTGTCAGCGCGACGGCCGGCCCCCAGTGGGCCAGCGTCGACCACTTCTCGATCGACGTCCGCGGCAGGGGCGGTCACGTCTCCAAGCCGCACCTGTGCCACGACGCGCTCGTCACGGGCGCCTCCATCGTCGTGGAGGCCCAGCAGATCGTGGCCCGCGAGTTGAGTCCTTTCGACGAGGCCGTCGTGGGCATCGGCACGTTCTCCTCGGGGGAAAGCTACAACATCGTCGCCTCCTCGGCCCACATCGAGGGCACCGTGCGCGCCTTCGACGAGGAGGTCCGGGCCAAGGTGCTGGCCTCGCTGGAGCGCATCGCCCGGAGCACGGCCCGCGCCCACGGCGCGACCGCCGAGTTCACCCGCGCCGTCTACGCCGACGTGCTCGACAACGATCCCGAGGCCTCGCGCCTCGCCGCCAAGGTCGCCCTCGGGGTGCCCGGTGTCGATCAGGTCGTCACGAACACCCCGAAGAGCGCCGGTGGCGATGACTTCGCGGTCTTCCTGCACCATGCGCCGGGCGTCTACGCCCGTGTCGGCTCCGGCGGCACGCCCGCCACGAGCCATGCGCACCACACCTATGAGTTCGCGCTCAACGAGGCGTCCCTGCCGATCGGCGCCGAGCTGCATGTCAGCTACGCGCTGCGCTGGCTCTCCGGCGGCTACGAGGGCTGAGACCCCGCGGCCAGCTCGGCCGGGGAGCCGTGCTCGACGATACGGGGCGGCCCGCCGTTCTCGCGCCCCGACAGGACGTAGACGCGGTCGGCGCTCATGATCGTCGACAGACGGTGGGCGATGGCGATCACGGTGCGCCCCGCGGACAGCTCCGCCAGCGTCTGTCCGGACCGGCTGAATCCTCGTCTCCAGGCGGCCCAGTGCGGATCGGACCCGGTTCATCCCTGCTTGCCCGCCGGTTCGAGCACCCTTTTCGGGCCCGCGGGGTAGCGTTGGCCAAGTGAGTCATGAGCCCAGGCGCGTCGATCAGGACGCGGCCGCCGACCAGGACAAGGACTGGTGGGACGACCCCGCCATGCCCTGGAAGCACAAGCCGGGCAGATCCGATATCGCGTGCCTGGCCTGGATGGGCGTCCTGGCCGTCCTCAGCCTTGCCCTGCTGCCGCTGCGCGCCTGGCTGCTCGGCTCGACCAGTCGCATTCCTGCGCTCGTGGCCGTCACGGGTTCGCGCACGGGCAGCGCCACGCTGGGCGCCCTGCTGCGCGAGGGCGATTACCGGGCGGCGGTCCCCTGGGGGCTCGTCATGGTGGTCGGCATGATCATGAGTTGCAAGCTCGACTGGGTCTACTGGTGGGCCGGCAAGCTGTGGGGCCGGGGGATGATCGAGGTCTGGGCCGGCCGGTCCGAGCGCGCCCGGCGCCGCTACGAGCGGGTCGAATGTTGGGCCGACAGGGCCGGGTGGTTCGGCATGTTCCTGGCCTATCTGCCCATCCCGCTGCCGCTCATGGCCGTCGTCTTCGTCCTCGCCGGGGCCAACCGGATGAGCATCAGGCGTTTCATCGCCATGGACTGCACGGTCTGCCTCATCTGGCTGCTGGGCTGCGCCTGGCTCGGTTATGCAATGGGCTCGCCCATCACAGCGATCCTGGCGGTCTACTCGAGGATCGCCAACTACGTCGCGATCGCCCTCGTCGTGGTCGTCTTCGTCATCGCCTTCACCGGCTCCTGGAGGAGGGGCAGGACCGAGGCGGTCAAGGACTGAGACCCCTGTGCCCTGTGGACGCGGCCGCCCCGCCGGGTCCCCTCAGTCGCCGAGCGCCGCCACCGCCCGCGCATAACCCCGGTAGGACGCGTCGTTGAATGCGACGAGGATCGCCGTGCGCACCCGTGTGGGGGTCGTGGCCAGCGTGTCCACCGCGATGGCCGTCGCATCCTGCACCGGCCAGCCGTAGACGCCGGCCGAGATCGTCGGGAAGGCCACGCTGCCCGCGCCCAGCTCGTCGGCCACGGCCAAGCAGTTGCGGTAGCAGTCCGCCAGGGTCCCCGAGCGGTCCTGCGCGCGTGAGAACACCGGACCGGCGGTGTGGATCACCCAGCGCGCCGGCAGCCGCCCGGCCGTCGTCGCGGCCGCCTGCCCGCGCGGCAGACCGTCGGGCAGGCTGGTCGCCCGCAGCGCCCGGCACGCCTCGAGCACCTCCGGGCCGCCCGCCCGGTGGATGGCGCCGTCGACGCCCCCGCCGCCGAGCAACGAGGGGTTCGCCGCGTTGACGATGGCGTCGGCCTCGATGGTGGTGATGTCCCCGCGCACGACCCGAATGTCCATGACCCCATTGTGGACCCGCCGGCCCGCGGGGCGAGGGGGTGGGGCGAGGACGCCCATCGGTAATAGGGTGGGCCCCGGGCGTCGAGATGGGAGTGCCATGAATCTGGAAAAGGTCGTCTTCGGCTTCTTCGTCACCCTTGCCGCGGCGCTGAACCTCGGCTTCTTCCTGGGCCGGATCGACGACCCGGCCCTGCACAACGGTTACGAGCTGGCGGCGGCCCTCGTCGTCAGCCTCATCACCACTGTGCTCAAGTTCGGCGATCGTACCCAGCTGGGCGCCGTCCACCTGGCCACCTCGTTGGTGGCCGATCTGCAGCTCGCGGTCGCCGCGATCATCTGGGTGTGGGCGACCCAGATCGCCGCCACCGAGATGACGTCCGGCCACATCTCGCTCGTCGTCTCGATGTCGGGCGGCGCCCTCCTGGCCAACCTCGTCTCGGTCGTCCTCATGATCAGCGAGATCATCCAGATCAGGCGCTGAACCCACCATGCCGGCCAGCTCGACACGGCTGCAGCGTCAGGGGGCGCTGACCGACGTCTTCTACCTGATCCTGCGCAGGATGCGCTTCCCCCTGCTCCTGCTCATCGGCATCTACGCGGTGTGCACCCTCGGGCTGAGTCTCATCCCCGGCGTCGATGCGCAGGGCGCCCCCACTGAACCGATGGGCATGTTCAACGCCTTCTACGTGGTGAGCTTCACCGGTACCACGATCGGCCTCGGCGAGATCCCGCAGGCCTATTCGACGGCTCAGCGCATATGGATGCTCGGCACGATCTACGCGACGGTCATCGGCTGGTTCTACTCGCTGGTGAACATCCTGGCCCTGCTGCAGGAGAGCGCCTTCCAGAACGCCCTGCGCCAGGCCCGCGGCACCCGCAAGATCTACTCGATCCGGGAGTCCTTCTACATCGTCGTCGGCGCCGGCGAGACCGGCATGCTCGTCTGCCACGGTCTCGACCGCCTGCGCCTGCGCTTCATCGTCATCGAGCGCGACGAGGACCGTCTGGCCCGCCTGCGGCTGGAGGAGTTCCACCAGGATCCGCTGCTCATCGCCGCCGACGCCTCTCAGCCCCAGGTGCTGTCGGACGCCGGGCTCGTCTCCCCGCACTGCCGGGGCGTCATGGCCCTGACCGACGACGACGAGAAGAACCAGGCGGTCGCCGTCACCACCCGACTGCTCGCTCCCCGTGTGGCCGTCCTGGCCCGCATCCGCAATCGGGAGGCCGAGACGCACGTCGGCGTCTTCGGCGGCGATCTGATCGTCAACCCCTTCCAGCGTTTCGCCCGTCAGCTCGCCGCCGCCATCACCGCCCCCGAGCGCTACCGCCTGCGCGAGACGCTCATAGGCCTTGAGGGCGAGCCCATGCCCGAGCCCCACCAGCCCCCGCGCGGCAAGTGGATCATGTGCGGCTACGGGCGCTTCGGCCACGCCGTCGTCGATGAACTGCGCGGCGCCGGGATCGACGTGACGGTCATCGACGTCGCCCACTACGACGAGGGCGGAGTGGACGTGCGCGGTTCCGGCATCGACTCCGAGTCCCTGCTCGCTGCCGGCGTCAGGCGGGCCGATGGCATCGTGGCCGGCAACGCCTCCGATACGAAGAACCTCGCCATCGCCGTGACCGCGCGCGATCTGAACCCGAGCGTCTTCGTCGTCACCCGGCAGAACCAGACGGCCAACGCCCCGCTGTTCAACACCTTCACCGATGACCTGTGCATGGTGCCGAGCCACATCGTCGCCCAGGAGTTCCTGGCCCGTATCACCACGCCGCTACTGGGCCAGTACCTCAAACGCATCAGCCAGTACTCCGAGCGGGAGTGCAAGTTGTTGAGCGATCGCCTGGCTCGCTACGGGCGCGGGCGCATCCCCGAGCTGTGGGACGTCGTGCTGCGCCGCAGCAGTGCCGAGGCGGTGTGCGAGGCGCTCGGGCAGGGGCGCACCGTCACGGTGGGGCACCTGCTCACCGACCCGAGTTCGCGCGGCTGGCGCAGCGAGGCCGTCGTCCTCATGGTGCGCCGCGGCGGCAAGACGGTCGACCGCCCCGGGCCCGAGTACGAGCTGGCCGCCGGGGACCGGCTGCTCGTCGCCGGCTCCGACCGGGGCCGCAGTGACGTCGAGGTCGTCCTGCGCAATCCGAATGTGCTCAGTTACGTGCAGACCGGTCAGGAGGGCAATGGAGGCGTCCTGTGGCGCAGGGCCAGCCGGATCGTCCGAGGACGCCACTGATCGGCAGCGCCTGGGCGCCCCCGCGGGCTGCCCGGACTCCTCAGTCCTGCCGGCGTAGATGCTTGTGGAGTCTGGTCAGTGGTTTCGGCGCCCACCAGTTCCATCGGCCGAGTACGGTC
>NZ_CAUTOU010000018.1:0-34501 GCF_963539965.1 uncultured Propionibacterium sp. | reverse complement strand
GCGCATCTCCGGGCGCCCCCCGCGCGGGCGGGCGCGGGAGAACGTCTGTGTTGCCAGGGGGGGTCGCCGGCGGTCGGCCGGGGTCGGAGCGGTGCGCCTCGCTCCGACCCGGGCCGGTGGAGTCGGCTGTTCTCCATGATGACGCCGAGGGGGAATCGACGGTCACGACGGCTCAATACGAACGAGCTGAACGGGCTGGGAGGACACGATGATGACGCCGAGGGGGAATCGACGGTCACGACGGGGGAGTGCGTCAAGGGGCCCGACTGGTCGAGGGCCATCCCGTCTTTGCCGGTACGTCCTCGGGGGAGCTGCTCGGCGGGTTGTCCCGAGGCGCAGGGTACGGCATGCGCCGCCGCCCTGCTCTGGTACGTTGAGACGGCTCGTCTCCCTGGAGTGAGGATCGTTGTGGTGCGGGTCAGCAATGAGTACGTGCAGGCGCGGCGCGACCGGATCGCCCGGGCCGCCATCGACCAGTTCTCCCTCCGCGGAATTCACCTGACCTCCATGTCCAACATCATCGAGGCCTCGGGGCTCTCCGCCGGCACGATCTACAACCACTTCAAGGGCAAGAACGAGATCATCGCGTACGTCGCCCGGACGACCTTCAGCGGGCTGTTCGCCGAGGTCGAGGCAGCGGCCTCGACGGAGCCGCCGCCCCGGCCGAGCGAGCTCATCGGTCTCATCGCGGCGCGCATCGCATCGGCCGACATCCCCACCGGGCTCCTCGTCCAGGTGTGGGGCGAGGCGGTGTCGAACCGGCAGGTGAGGGATGCGGCGAACGACGTGTACGAGCGGGCGCTCGACGCCCTAGGCGAGTACTGCGCGGCCTGGCTGACCGGGCGGGGCGTGGACCCGCGCACCGCTGAGCGGAGGGCGCCGGCCCGGGCCCGCGTGATGGTCAGCCTCGTCTACGCGCAGATCCTCCAGATGTCGCTCATCGACGACCACGACCCCGCCGCCCTCGCCGATGAGCTCGGGGAGCTGCTCGACCGGGCATGACGGACGGTCGCCCGTGCGGGGCTCACAGCCAGTCGCGCCGCTTGAAGACGATGTAGAGCACCACTGCCGAGGCGGCCATGAGACCGAGCGCCATCGGGTAGCCGTACCGCCAGTTCAGCTCGGGCATGTTCGCGAAGTTCATGCCGTAGATCGAGCCGATGAGGGTGGGGACCAGCAGGATGGCGCCCCATGAGGACACGGTCCTCATGTTGTCGTTGCGCCGCTGATCGGTGAGTGTCGCGTTGACGGTCAGGATCTGGGTCAGCAGCTCGCGGATCTGGTCGATCTGCAGACCGACACGTCGCACGTGGTCGGCCACGTCGCCGAGATAGGTGCGCAACTCGTGGGCGATGTCATGCCTGTTGAAACCGGCGCGCAGGGACTCGACGATGTCCGTCATCGGCGCAACGGCCTGTTGCAGATCCATCATCTCGCGCCCCAGACGGTAGATGCGCTCGGGGGCGGCCGTGTCACCGCTGAACACCTGACGCTCGATCTGGCGCAGATCGGTCTGCACACCGCGCGCGACGGGGATGACCGAGTCGACGACGCCATCGAGGATGCCGTAGAGCAGGGCCTCGGCGCCGAGAGCGAGGAATCCCGGTCGGTAGTCCAGGTCCGGACCCGACCAGATCATGCCGTGGGAGGCCGGGCGGACGAGCATGACGATCATGTTCCCGCGCTTGAGCACGTGCACTTCGGCGACATCGACGTCCTCGATGTCATCCAGGTAGAAGGCCGGTTCGACGACCATGAACAGGGTGTCGCCGTAGCGCTCCAGCTTGGGGCGCTGGTTGCCCTTGAGGAGGTCCTCGATGAGCAGGGGGTGCAGGCCCATCGTCGTGCCGAGCCCACGGATCTGCTCCTGGCCGGGATCGGTGTACCCGACCAGCGCCATGCGCCCGGGGCGCCGCCCCAGGTAGGTCAGAACCTCGTCGAGCCCGTGGACGCCTCCGGGATCCACCTGGCGGCCGTCCTCGTACAGGCGGATCGAGGTCGGATCGCCCGGGCGAGGGGCGGCAGCCGAACCGGGGGAGGGCTGATGCCGGTCATCCCCCGCGCGCTGATCGCTCCTCATGGGCATGCCCCCTCCTCGGATGCGCCATGATGCTGGCGTGCCGGTTGCCACGAGCCCGAACACTGCACACACTATCCCGTGCCGTCCCGTGCGCGATGCCACGAGGGCGCCCCTCCGAGTCAGCCCGGGCCCCGTCCTCGCATCCTGGCGCGCAGCCGGCGCAGAAGGCGCGCCCATGACCGGGGGCCACCGGGCAGTCGGCCGGCCCTGCGAGGGTCGGGCCCCGTCCTCGGTCGATGACCGAGGACTCAGTCGACGACGTCGCCCTCGATGATGATGTTCTGCGAGTCCCCGCCGGTGCGGGTGGCGTCGTCGGTCCCGGGCATCGGCGCCCCGTGCGGGGCTCGGACCCTGCGCGCGTATCCCGCCAGGCGCAGGGACATCGCGACGAGGGCCGTGCCGAACAGCACCATGATGATGCCGAGCATGAGGCCCATGACCGTCGCCCCGACATGCGGGTGCACGACGAGGACGAAGCCGACCACCGCGCCGATGACACCGCCGATCTGCAGCCAGCGAGTGCTGCCGAAATAGCTGCGCAGCACGGTGCCGAGCCCCGCCGCGGCCAGGCCCGCCATCAGGACGGCCCCGCCGATGCCCATGACGATGAGGTCACCGGTCATGCCCGGGTGCCAGGCCATGAACAACGCGACCAGCACCATGACGATGCCCGAGAAGAGCAGCGTGCCCGAGCCCGCGCGCCCACGGGACCGGTAGCCGCCGAGGACCGACCCTCCGGCGGCGACGAGGATCGCCAGGGCGATGATGCGCACGATGGCGGTGATCGAATGGCCCGGCCAGATCACGCACGCGATGCCGCAGGCCAGGCAGACGATGCCCGCGGCGAGGCAGGTGCGCCGTCCTCGCCCCGAGCGGCCGGTGCCGCCGCGGGTCGTGCCGGCGGGGCCGTTCCGGTCCGGGGCGTGCATTCCGGTGGTACTCATGGGAACTCCTGAACGAGAAGCGATGAATAGATCCTGAGTCAGGGTGACTCAACTATCAAGCCGTCGTGTCGAGGAACGGTTCTTCTGAGGGGCGAATCGGGGTGCGGGGGCGCCGCCGGTCGTGTCCCGCGGCCATCCGCGGGTAACCTGAAGCGGGCCGCCGTCGAAACCGGCCCAAGGGGGCGGAAGAGCCGCGGCGAGGGGAGTGACATGGGCAAGAGCAACTTCGTCCATCTGCACGTGCACACCGAGTACTCGATGCTCGATGGCGCCGCCAGCAATGTGAAGCTGTTCGCCGAGGTTGCCCGCCAGGGCATGCCCGCAGTGGCCATGACAGATCACGGCAACATGTTCGGCGCCTACGAGTTCTTCCAGACCGCCAAGAAGTACGACGGCGGCGAGAACCCGGCCGTCAAGCCCATCATCGGCATCGAGGCCTATGTGGCCCCCAGCACCCGTTTCTCGCGCAAGCAGGAGTTCTGGGGCGGCGGGCACGACTCGAGCGCCCCCGAGGTCGAGGGCGGCAAGGACGTCTCGGGCGGCGGGCGCTACACGCACATGACGATGTGGGCGCGCAACTCCACCGGGCTGCGCAATCTGTTCAGGCTCAGCTCACTGGCCAGCTACGAGGGCTACTACATGAAGCCCCGCATGGACCGCGAGCTCATCGCCGGCAACGCCGAGGGCATCGTCGGCGCCACCGGCTGCCCCTCCGGCGAGGTGCAGACCCGCCTGCGCCTGGGCCAGTTCGAGGAGGCCTGCGAGGCGGCCGCCGCCTACCAGGAGATCTTCGGCAAGGGGAACTACTACTGCGAGCTGATGGACCACGGCGTCCCGATCGAGCACGAGGTGCGCAGCGACCTGCTGCGCCTGGCCGAACGGCTCGACCTGCCGCTGCTGGCCACCAACGACTCGCACTATGTCACCGAGGACCAGGCCGACGCGCACGACAACCTGCTGTGCGTCGGGGTGGGCCGCAACAAGGACGACCCCAACCGCTTCCGCTTCAACGGCTCGGGCTACTACATCAAGACGAACGAGGAGATGCGCGCGCTGTTCCCGGCCGAGGCCGCCGACAACACCCTGCGCCTCACCGAGACGATCGAGCCCTACGACGAGGTCTTCGCCCACGTCGACCGCATGCCGCAGTTCGACGTGCCCGCAGGCGAGACGCAGGAGAGCTGGCTGCGCAAGAAGATCCGGGCCGGTCTCAAGAAGCACTACGGCGACCACCCCAGCCGGGAGGTCCTCGAACGCGTCGAGACCGAACTGGCCACCATCGAGCCGCTGGGCTTCAGCTCGTACTTCCTGGTCGTCTCGGACATCTGCGAGGCCGCCCGGAGGATGGGGGTGCCGGTGGGCCCGGGCCGCGGCTCGGCGGCGGGCTCGATGATCGCCTACCTGACCGGCATCATCGCCATCGACCCGCTCGAGCACGACCTGCTGTTCGAGCGGTTCCTCAACCCCGAGCGCGTCAACCCGCCCGACATCGACCTCGACTTCGACGACCGCCAGCGCGACAAGGTCATCGAGTACGTCACCGGCAAGTACGGCGCCGAGTACACCAGCCAGGTCAACACCTTCAGCACGATCAAGGCCAAGGCCGCCGTCAAGGACGCCAACCGCATCCTCGGCTACCCCTTCAGCCTCGGCGACCGGATCACCAAGGCCATGCCGCCGGACATCATGGGCAAGGGCGTCCCGCTCAACGACCTGTTCGACCCCGACCATTCGCGCTACGCCGAAGGCGCCGAGTTCCGCGAGCTCTACGAGGCCGACCCCGACGTGCACCGCGTCGTCGACACCGGCAAGGGCCTCGAGGGGCTGATCCGCGGCACCGGCGTGCACGCCTGCGCCTTCATCCTGTCCAGCGAGAAGCTGCTCGACCTCGTCCCCATGCACAAGAGGGACAAGGACGGCATGATCATCGCCGGCTTCGCCTATCCCCAGCTCGAGGAGATGGGCCTCATGAAGATGGACTTCCTGGGCCTGCGCAACCTCGGCATCATGGATCACTGCCTGAAGATCATCAAGCAGAATCGGGGGGAGGACGTGGACCTCACCACCCTGCCCCTGAGCGACAAGGCCACCTACGATCTGCTGGCCCGCGGCGACACGCTCGGCGTCTTCCAGCTCGACGGCACAGCCATGCGCGCTCTGCTGCGCCAGATGGGCCCCAACTGCTTCGACGACATCATCGCCGTCCTGGCCCTGTACCGCCCCGGGCCGATGGGGGCCAACGCCCACATCGAGTACGCCGACCGCAAGAACGGCCGTCGCCCGATCATCCCGATCCACCCCGAGCTGAAGGAGGACCTGGACGAGATCCTGGCGCCCACCTATCACCTGATCGTCTACCAGGAGCAGATCATGGCGATCGCCCGCAAACTGGCGGGCTACACCCTCGGCGGCGCCGACCTGCTGCGCCGGGCGATGGGCAAGAAGAAGAAGTACATCCTGGACCAGAACTTCACGCCCTTCCAGGAGGGCATGCGCGCCAACGGCTACTCGGACGAGTCGATCAAGGCGCTGTGGGACGTCATGGTCCCATTCGCCGGCTACGCCTTCAACAAGTCGCACGCCACCGGGTACGCCCTGGTCAGCTACTGGACGGCCTATCTCAAGGCCAACTACCCGGCCGAGTACGGCGCCGCCCTGCTGACCAGCGTCGGCGACGACAAGGACAAGATGGCCCTCTACCTGGCCGACATGCGCGCCCAGCACATCAAGGTGCTGCCGCCGGACGTCAACGCCTCGCAGAACGAGTTCACCGCCGTCGGGGCGGACATCCGCTTCGGCCTGGGGGCCATTCGCAACGTCGGCGAGTCCGTCGTGTCCGGCATCGTCGAGGCCCGGCAGGAGCACGGCCCGGCGCAGGACTTCCACGACTTCCTCGACCAGGTGCCGCTGGGCGTGTGCAACAAGCGCTGCATCGAGTCGCTCATCAAGGCCGGCGCCTTCGACTCGCTGGACCACTCGCGCCGCGCCCTCATGGAGATCTTCGAGAGCGCCGTCGACGGTGTCATCGACCTCAAGCGCAACCAGGCCAACGGCCAGGACGACCTCTTCGGCAACCTGACGGGCGGCGACAGCGCCGGGGACGCCGGCCCGGCGCACGCCGTGCCCGACATCCCCGACTGGGACAGGCGCACGAAACTGGCCTTCGAACGCGAGATGCTCGGCCTGTACGTCTCGGACCACCCGCTGCACGGCCTCGAGCACGTGCTCAGCGTCGAGAGCACGCTCGGCATCGGCACCCTGATGGAGTCCGGCTCGGACATGGACGGCCACGTCGAGACCATCTGCGGCATGATCACCCAGGTCCAGCGCAGACAGTCCAAGTCGGGTGCCTTCTGGGCGACCGTCACCGTCGAGGACCTCGACGCCAGCATTCAGGTGCTGGTCTTCCCGAAGGTCTACCAGACCTGTCTGACCCAGCTGGTGCCCGACACCGTCGTGCGCATCCGCGGCCGGGTCTCGAACAAGGACGAGTCCGTCGAGATGCAGGCCAACGAGTTGACCGTACCCGAGGTGCGCATGGGCTCGGACGGGCCGATGACGATCCAGCTGCCCGTCGTGCGCTGCGTCCCGCCGGTGGTCCACGAGCTGCGCCAGGTGCTCACCGCGCACCCGGGCGGTACCGAGGTGCGCGTCAAACTGCTCGGCCCCGAGAAGAGCACGCTGATGAGCCTGGACGACTCACTGCGGGTCAGCAACGAGCAGCCGCTCATCGCCGATCTCAAGGCGCTGCTCGGCCCGAGCTGCATCGCGGTCTGAGACCCGGCCCGCCGGGCGGGCACCGACGGGCCGGGGGTGCGGATAACCTGGTTGGCGGGTCATCGAGCAGGGAGGGACGCGTCATGGGCGAGCAGCAGGCCGCGCCGGGGGAGGTCATGCCGGCCGTCGTCGCGTCCACCGAGACGACCGGCCCGCAGAAGGCGGTCAACGAACCGGCGCCCGATCTGCACCGCGTCAGCCTGTGGCGCCCGCGCATCAGCAGGCACGACTGGGTCCTCACCGGGATCTACGCGGGCTCCATCGTGGTTCTCGGCCTCCTGGCCGGGTTCGTCTGGAACCTTGTGACACCGCTGCAGTCGGTCACCGTCGCCTCCGACGGCACCGCCACGATGACGAACACCGCCGCCGTGCAGAACTTCAGCCCCGACGCGGCCTTCGTCATGATCGGTCTCGTCCTGGGACTGATCCTGGGCATCCTCGCCTGGCAGTGGTTCAGGAGGGCCGGTTGGCCCGTCGTCCTCATCGCCGTCATCGGCGCCTCCCTGTGCGCGCTCGTCGCGGTGTGCTCCGCGGCCGTCGTCGGTCCCAGCGGCTTCGACACGCGCCTGGCCAACGCCGCCCCCGGCGAGACCGTCGCGTTCGACCTCGCCCTGACGTCCCCGACAACCTGGGTGGTCTGGCCCTTCGCGGCCGTCATCCCGGTGCTGATCTACAGCGCTCTCACCCACGACACCGACGAGCCGCGCGCGGAAGCGGACGACTCGCGCGCAGGAGCGGGGCGGGACGAGCCGCGCGCGCATGCGGGGCAGCAGCAGGAGCAGGAGAGCGACGGGGGCCGCCGCTCGCGCTGGGCCGAGGAGGGCCGCACCGGCAGCGGGCACCGCCTGCTGCGCTTCTCGCACGGTCATCGGGTCGCCGCACCCGCTGACGACGAGGAACCCCAGCCCTGAGCCCCGCCTCACCGCGGCCGGATCGCTCCCGGGCAGTGGCCCGGAGCGCTACTGCACGATCAGAACAGCGAAACGACCCATACGGCAGCCGGGGCCAGGACGAGCGCGGGCAGCATCTCGACGACCGGCAGCTTCCTGATCCCGGTCATGGTGAAGCCGAGCGAGAGCAGGATGATGCCGCCGGCGGAATTCAGGGCGGTGATCTCGGCGCCGGGCAGCACGCCGCCGATGAGATGGCCGATGAGCGTGATCGTGCCGAGGTAGACGAGCTGCACGGCGGCCGAGCCCATTACCGAGGCGCCGAAGGACGAGGCCAGGGCGATCGAGGTGAAACCGTCGAGGACGGCATTGATGCACAACTGGCTGGGGCCGTTGCCGAGACCGTCCTGCAGGGCGCCGAGCAGCCCCAGCGGGCCGACGCAGAAGATGAGCACCGCGGTGACGAAGCCCTCCAGGTCGTCCTTCTCGCCGTGCGCCGGACCCCTGCGGCGCATCCGCATGATCGTGCGCCGGCCCCACCGGCCGAGCCGGTCCAAGCGCTCCTCGAGGCGCAGCGCCCGCCCGATGAGCGTGCCGGCGACGAGCGCGAGCATGACGATGACCATGCCGAAACCGCCGACGGCCCCGGTCAGGGCGGCATCGGAGAAGTCCATGCCGGCCTCGACGCCGATGACGATGACGACCAGGCTCAGCACGGTGGTGATGGCCTGACGCGAGCCCTGCGAGAGGCGCTGGCCGATGAGCAGGCCGATCGCCGAGCCGACGATGATCGACGACACGTTGATGAGCGTGCCGGCGCCGATGAAGATCTGGGGGATCACCGCCCCATTCCATCACCGCGGGCGGACCGGTCGGCGCACCGCCCCGGTCTCACCCCCGTGTGCGGGAACACCCCCGTCGGCTGCCGGGCTAGGCTGATGCCATGCTGCGGATCATTGATGTATGCGGGCGGCGGCTGGACGACTACGCCGCCGTGCTGCCGCGCGGCGCGTTCGACGTCGAGCACGCCCTGGCCGCCGTCGAACCCCTGTGCAAGGCCGTCCGGGACGAGGGACGGGCGGCCCTGGTGCGTTTCGCCGAGCAGTTCGACCACGTCGTGCCCGAGCGGCTGAAGGTCCCCGCCGAGGCCCTGCAGAGGGCCCTCGGCGACCTCGACCCCGGCCTGCGCGCCGCCATCGAGGAGTCGATCCGCCGGCGCCGCGTCGTCGCCGAGGCCATCGAGACCGAGGAGGCCTACCGCTGCGTCGAGGTCGCCCCCGGCGCCGTCGTCGGCAACCGGATGATCCCCGTCGAGCGCGTCGGCCTGTACGTGCCCGGCGGCCTGGCCCCACTGGCCTCCACCGTCCTCATGAACGTCGTGCCCGCCCAGGTGGCCGGAGTCGGCTCGATCGCGGTCTCCACCCCGCCGCGTGCCGAGTTCGGCGGCCTGCCGCACCCGACCATCCTCGCCGTGTGCGCCCTGCTCGGCGTCGACGAGGTCTACGCCGTGGGCGGCGCCCAGGCCATCGCCATGTTCGCCTACGGTGTGCCCGGCCTGTGCCGCCGCGCCGACATGGTCACCGGCCCCGGCAACATCTACGTCGTGGCCGCCAAGCGCTGTCTGCGCGGACTCATCGGCATCGACGCCGAGGCGGGCCCCACCGAGATCCTGGTCCTGGCCGACGACACCGCCGACCCGGGTCGTGTGGCCGCCGACCTCATCAGCCAGGCCGAGCACGACCCGATGGCCGGCGCCGTACTGGTCACCGACTCGCGCGGGCTGCTCGAAGACGTCGAGGTCCAGTTGGCCGCCCAGGTCGATCGGCTGGCCACCGCGGACCGGCTGCGCGTCTCGCTGACCGGCGAGCAGTCCGGCGCCGTCCTGGTCGACGACATGGAGCAGGGGCTGGCCGTCGCCGACGACTACGCGCCCGAGCACCTCGAGATCCAGACCCGGGATGCGGCCGGGCTCGCCGGCCGGGTGCGCAACGCCGGTGCCGTCTTCGTCGGCGGCTCCGCCCCGGTGTCCCTGGGGGACTACTCGGCCGGTTCCACGCACGTGCTGCCCACCGGCGGCGGCGCCCGCCACTCGTCCGGTCTGACCGCGCGCAGCTTCATGAGGTCGGTGCACGTCGTCGACTACACCCCGCAGGCGCTGGCCGATCTCGGCGACGCCGTCCAGCGCTTCGCCCATGCGGAGAACCTCCCCGGCCACGCCAACGCCGTCGCGGTGCGCACCGGACAGCGGGTGCGGGCATGAGCGGGACCGCGGACATCCCCGGCCCGTCGCTCACCCTCGGCGAGCTCCCGCTGCGTCCCGAGCTCGTCGGCGCCGAGCCCTACGGCGCCCCGCAGTTCGATGTGCCGGTGCGCCTCAACACCAACGAGAACCCGTACCCGCCCAGCGCGCGGGTGCGGGCCCACATGGCCAGGCAGATCGAGAGGCTCACCGGCTCGATCAACCGCTACCCCGACCGCGAGGCCCTGGCGCTGCGCGCCGACCTGGCCGCCTACCTCGGCTTCGGGCTGGACAGCTCGAACATCTGGGCGGCCAATGGCTCCAACGAGGTCATGACGCACATCCTGCAGGCGTTCGGCGGCCCGGGCCGTACGGTGCTGAGCTTCGCCCCCGCCTACTCGATGTACCCCGAGTACGCGCGCAACACCCATACGCGCTACGTCACCGTGCCCCGCAGGAGCGATTACACGCTCGACGCCGACCTGGTCGCGGCGGCCGTCGACGAGCACGAGCCCGACGTGCTGCTCGTCACCACGCCCAACAACCCGACGGGCACCATCACCCCGGTCAAGGTGATCGAGGAGATCTGCGAGCGCGTGGCCTGCGTCGTCGTGGTCGACGAGGCCTACCAGGAGTTCACCGAGGTCCCCGAGGACTCCTCGCTGGCCCTGCTGGCCCGCTTCGGCCGCCTCATCGTCTCGCGCACCATGTCCAAGGCCTTCGCCCTGGCCGGCGGCCGCGTCGGCTACCTCGCCGCCGCCCCGGCGGTCGTCGACGCTTGCCGCATCGTGCGGCTGCCGTACCACATGAGCGCGCAGACCCAGGCCATTGCGCGCGTCGCCCTGGCCCACAAGGGCGAGATGCTGGCCCAGGTGCTGGCCCTGCGCGAGGAGTGCCAGGAGCTCCAGGAGTGGATGCGCCGCGCCGGCCTGGAGGTCGTGCCCAGCCAGTCGAACTTCATCCTGTTCGGCCGTTTCGCCGACCGCCACGCGGTCTGGCAGGAGGTCCTCGACGCCGGCGTGCTCGTCCGCGAGGTCGGCCCCGAGGGCTTCTTGCGCCTGAACGCCGGCACCCCCGATGAGATGAAGGCCTTCCGCGAGGCCATCAGCCCGATCATCGCGCGCCCCGGCGTCGTGATCCGCTGAGCACGACCGCCCGCAGCATCCGGAAAGGACGACCATGAGCCGCACGGCGAGCATCCACCGCGTCACGAACGAGTCCGACGTCCGTGTCGGCCTCGACCTGGACGGCACCGGCACCTCCCGGATCAGCACCGGCGTGGGCTTCTACGACCACATGCTCACCGCCCTGAGCAAGCACTCGCTCATCGACATGGACGTCACCACCACGGGCGACACCTGGATCGACGGCCACCACAGCGTCGAGGACACCGCCATCGCCATCGGCCAGGGGCTGCGCGAGGCGCTCGGCGACAAGGCCGGCATCCGTCGTTTCGGCGACGCCCTCGTCCCGCTCGACGAGGCGCTGGCCCAGGCCGCCGTCGACGTGGCCGGCCGCCCCTACGCCGTGTGCACCGGCGAACCGGACTCGCAGATCACCGCCCGCATCGGCGGTTCCGGCGTCCTGTACTCCGGTTCGATGACCTATCACGTCATGGAGGCGCTGGCCCTCAACGCCGGCATCTGCCTGCATCTGCGCCTGCTGGCCGGCCGCGAGCCGCACCACATGGTCGAGGCCCAGTTCAAGGCCGTCGCCCGCGCCCTGCGCGCTGCCGTCGAGCCCGATCCCCGGGTCGACGGCGTCCCGAGCACCAAGGGCGCGCTGTGAGCGGCGGCCGCCCGCTGGTCGGCGTCCTCGACTACGGCTCGGGCAATCTGCACTCGGTCTGCCGGGCCCTCGACGCAGCCGGTGCGCAGGTGCGCCTCTCGGCCTCCCCGATCGCGCTCGAGGGCTGCCGGGGCCTCGTCGTCCCCGGCGTCGGCGCCTTCGCGGCCTGCATGAACCAGCTCGAGGCCGGACCGGGGGTGGATTTCGTCCGCTCCTGGGCCGCCGCGGCCCGTCCGCTGCTGGGCATCTGCGTCGGCCACCAGGTGCTGTTCACCTCGGGCGATGAGCACGGCCGGGTGAGCGCCGGCATCGGCGTCTTCACCGGAGCCGTCACCGAGCTGGCCAGCCGGCGTCTGCCGCACATGGGCTGGAACACCGTCGAGCGGGCGCCGGGCAGCCGCCTTCTCGAGGGCCTGGGGCAGGAGCGCTTCTACTTCGTGCACTCCTACGGCGTCCGCACCGCCCCGCCCGGTGCGCTCACCAGCTGGGTCGAGCACGACGGCGACCGCTTCGTGGCCGCCGTCGAGCGCGGACCCGTCTGCTCCACCCAGTTCCATCCCGAGAAATCCGGGCGGGCGGGGGCCCGCCTGCTGGGCAACTGGCTGGCCATCGCCGAACAGGCCTGAACCGCCCGAGCACCCGCGAGGACGGCGTTGCCCTGCGCGCGGGCGAGCGGGTCGGGCCGCCGGGCCCGCTGTGTCAGGACCGGGACGGGCCCTGCCCGGTGGGTTAGGGTTTCATCCGTGAGCATCGAACGCAGCGAGACCTTGCAGGTCATTCCCGCCGTCGACGTCCAGGACGGGCGAGCGGTCCAGCTGGTCCAAGGGGCGGCAGGCTCTCAGAAGGTCTTCGGCGATCCCCGCGAGGCGGCCAGGCGCTGGGCGGAGGCGGGCGCCACCTGGCTCCACCTGGTCGACCTGGACGCCGCCTTCGGCCGGGGCTCGAACGCCGAGCTGCTCGCCGGCCTCATCGGGGAGCTCGACATCGACGTCGAGCTGTCCGGCGGCATCCGCGACGACGCATCCCTCGACCGCGCCCTGTCCACGGGCTGCCGGCGCGTCAACATCGGCACCGCCGCGCTCGAGAACCCCGCCTGGTGCGCCGAGGCCATCGGGGCGTGCGGCGATCGCATCGCCATCGGCCTGGACGTGCGCGGCACCAGGCTCGCGGCTCGCGGCTGGGTGGAGCTCGGCGGCGAGCTGCTCGACACCCTCGAGGCCATGGACTCCGCCGGCTGCTCGCGCTACGTCGTCACCGACGTCGCCTCCGACGGCATGCTGTCGGGTCCGAACCTGGAGCTGCTGGCCACCGTCTGCGCCCATACCGACGCGCCGGTCGTCGCCTCCGGCGGCATCGCCTCGCTGGATGATGTCAAGGCCCTCCGTGCCATGGTCGGAGCGGGTGTCGAGGGCGTCATCATCGGCACCGCCCTGTACCTCGGCAGGTTCGCGCTGCCCGACGCCCTGGCGGTGGCCCGATGAGTCCGGACTGGGCCGAAACCTTCGTCGACGACGTCCTCGCCTGGAGTTTCCTGGGCTTCGACGACCTGCCCGAGCTCGCCGAGCTGCGCCAGGCCATGGAGTACTACGACGATCCGCTGCAGACCATGAGCTACGGGGACCTCGTGGCCGACTGGGAGCGCCCCGGCGCCCACGCCAGCCATCATGCGGTCGTCGGGCGCGAGCGGAGCGGCCGTATCGTCGCCTACGGCTGGAACCATCCGGATCTGAGCGATCCGTCGGCGCCCAAGGTCTGGTTCGACGTCGGCGTCCACCCCGCGTGGCGCCATCAGGGCATCCGCCACAACCTCTCGCTGTGGCTCATCGCCCGCGCCGAGCAGTGGTACCTGTACATCCACGACGACGCGACGGGCCCGCTGTGGATCGGCTCGATCGTCGACGAGAACCGCATCGGGCTGACCGACTCGATGGTCGGCGCCGGCCTGGCGCCCGAGCGCTGGCAGTTCGACATGCACCGCGATCTGACCGGCGCCGCGCTGCCCGAACTGATCGTCCCGCCCGAGGTCACGATCGTGCCCTTCGAGGAGGAGTACTCCGAGCAGGCCCGCGCGGCCCACAACGAGGCCTTCGCCTCGCGCCCCGGCGCCGTCGAGACCACCCGCGAGGACTGGGAGCGCTCCCTGAACTCCGAGGGCGCCCGCGCCCAGCTGTCGTGGCTGGCCATCGTCAACAGGCCCCAGCCCAGCCACGCCGAGGCCCCGCACGGGCGCGTCGTCGGCTACGCCATCAACCGTGCCTACGAGGACGAAGTCTCCGAGGGCTGGACCGAGCGCATCGGGGTGTGCCCCTGGTGCCAGGGCAAGGGCATCGGCCGCGCGCTGATGGTCGCCTCGATGCACGGCTTCGCCGAGGCCGGGCTCCTGAGCGCCGGCATCGGCGTCGATACGGTCGTGCCGCAGACCGCCGAGGCCTACTTCAACTCGATGGGCTTCGAGGCCACCGAGAGCCTCATCATCTACGGGCGCACGAGCAGCTACGAGGAGCTCCTCGTCAAGCGCGGGCAGTGACCGCCGGCCCGCCCGCCCGGCGTCTTGCACGGCGGTGAGTAGAATCAGCAGGGTTTGTGGCGCCGCCTGCGGTGCGCGCCCGCCGACGAGCACGAACAACGAACGAGTCAAGAGGGGATCTGCGCATGAGCGGTCACTCCAAGTGGGCCACGACGAAGCACAAGAAGGCGGCGATCGACGCCAAGCGCGGCAAGCTCTTCGCCAGGCTGATCAAGAACATCGAGGTCTCGGCCCGGGTGGGCGGCGGCGATCCCGCCGGCAACCCGACCCTGTACGACGCAGTCCAGAAGGCCAAGAAGAACTCGGTTCCCAACGACAACATCGATCGTGCCATCAAGCGGGGCTCCGGGGAGGGCGCCGATTCCGTCAGCTACGAGGAGATCATGTACGAGGCCTACGGCCCCGCCGGCGTGGCCATCCTCATCGAGTGCCTGACCGACAACCGCAACCGCGCCGTCGCCGACGTGCGCACGGCCGTGACCCGCAACGGCGCCACCATGGCTGACGGCGGTTCGGTGCAGCGCCTGTTCAATCGCAAGGGCGTCGTCACCGTCTCCAAGACCTTCCAGGTCGAGGAGGGCCGCAGGAGCGTCGAGCGCACCGTCGACGAGGACCAGCTCTTGGAGGCCACCATCGATGCGGCCGTCGAGGACCTCCAGGACCAGGGCGAGGCCTTCGAGCTGGTCTGCGATCCGAACGACCTGGTCGAGGTGCGCAGAGCCGTCCAGGCGGCCGGCATCGACTACGACTCCGCCGAGGTCAGTTTCGTCGCCAGTTTCGATCAGGGCGTCGACAGCCCCGAAGAGGCGACGAGGCTCGAGAGGATCATCGACGCCCTCGAGGATCTCGACGACGTGCAGAACGTCTTCACCAATGCCGAGTACTCCGAGGCCGTTGAGGAGGTCCTCGCCCAGGAGTGATCCCCACGGGGTGTCCCTGACCGATACGGCGCCTGGCGCGGGCTAGACTCATCCATCGAACTGATGTTCGGATCCTTGCGCGGGGCGTCCACCGCTCCTGCGGGGCCCGATGGCAGGGGCCGGAGCGGCCCGGATGCGGAGGAGCGCCAGTGCGCGTCATGGGAGTCGACCCGGGCCTGACCCGGTGCGGTGTGGCCGTTGTCGAGGGGCGCCCCGGTGCGCGCCCGGCACTCATCGCCGCCGGTGTCGTGCGCACCGGACCCGACATGCCTCACGAGTACCGCCTGCTGCGCCTGGAGGAGGGGCTCACCGAGTGGTACGACGGCTACCGGCCCGAGGCCCTCTCGATCGAGCGCGTCTTCGCCCAGCACAATCTGCACTCGGTCACCGGCATCTCACAGGCGGCCGGCATCGCCATGCTCATCGGGGCCCGGCACGCCACGCCGGTCGAGCTGCACACCCCGAGCGAGGCCAAGGCCGCCGTCACCGGTTCGGGGCACGCCGACAAGAAACAGGTGGGCACCATGGTCGCCCGCATCCTCGGCCTGGCCGAGCCCCCCAGACCCATCGACGCGGCCGACGCCGTGGCGCTGGCCATCACGCAGCTGTGGCGGGGGGAAGTCGAGAACAAGTACGCGCAGGCCGTCGCCGCGGCCAGGAGGAAGGTCTCATGATCGCTCAGGTGCGCGGGACCGTCGCCGCCATCGGCGCCACCTGGGTCGTCGTCGACGTGAACGGCCTCGGGCTGCGCGTCGGCACGACGCCTGCCACCACTTCGGCGCTGCACATCGGTGGCGAGGCCCTGCTGCACACCGTCATGATCGTCCGCGAGGACGACATGAGTCTGTACGGTTTCGCCGGCCGCGACGAGCGGGAGTGCTTCGCCATGTGCCTGTCGGCCTCCGGCGTCGGCCCGAAGCTGGCGCTGGCCATAGTCAGCGTACTGAGCCCCGCCCGGCTGACTGCGGCGGTGAGATCCGAGGACGTCGGCCAGCTCACGCAGGTGCCCGGTATCGGTCCGAAGGGCGCCCAGAAGATCATCCTCGAGCTCAGGGACAGGGTCGCGGCGCTCGGCGCCGGGGACCTCCCGGTGTCTCCGCCGCCCGCAGCGCCCTGGCGCGAGCAGGTCTGCGAGGGCCTGGAGTCCCTCGGCTGGCCGGCCAAGGACGCCGAGGCCGCCGCCGATTCGGTCGCCGAGCTCGCCGGATCCGAACCGGCACCACCGGTCTCGGTCCTCATGAAGGCCGCCCTCGCGTCGTTGGCCCGCGCGTAGCGCGGAACTGAGCAGAGGGTTGCGTTGGCGCGGAAGTCGAATGGAGGGCGCATGGGCGCGGAACTGGGCAGAAGGCGCATGGGCGCGTCCACCGGCCCTAGGCTGGTCTGACATGGAGCACTCACCGGTCAGCCCGCAGGCCGAACCGGCCGAACGCGCGGCCGAGGCGGCGTTGCGCCCATCGACCCTGTCGGAGTTCGAGGGCCAGCCTCGCGTGCGCGAACAGCTCGGGCTCGTCCTGGCCGCCGCCAGGCATCGCGGTGCGGTTCCCGACCACGTCCTGCTCTCGGGCCCTCCCGGCCTGGGCAAGACGACACTGGCCATGATCATCGCCGCCGAGATGGGCGTGCCGTTGCACATCACTTCCGGCCCGGCGATCCAGCACGCCGGCGATCTCGCGGCGATCCTGTCCGGCCTGGTCGCCGGCGAGGTTCTCTTCCTCGACGAGATCCACCGCATGTCCCGCCCGGCCGAGGAGATGCTCTATCTCGCGATGGAGGACTTCCGCGTCGACATCGTCGTCGGCAAGGGCCCCGGCGCCACGGCCATCCCGATCGACATCCCGCCGTTCACGCTCGTCGGTGCGACCACGCGCGCCGGGCTGCTGCCCGGCCCGTTGCGCGATCGCTTCGGCTTCACCGCCCAGCTCGACTTCTACGGGGCCGAGGACTTGGCGGACATCGCGAAGCGCTCCGCGGACAAGCTCGGTTTCAGCCTCGACGGCGATTCGGCCCGCGTGATCGCCTCACGTTCCCGCGGCACCCCGCGCATCGCCAACCGTCTGCTGCGCCGTGTGCGCGACTACGCCCAGGTCCACAACGAGGGGGAGGTGACCGCGCACCTGGCCAGGGCCGCCCTGGAGCTCTACGAGGTCGACGAGCTCGGCCTGGACCGTCTCGACAGGGGGGTGCTCGAGTCGATCTGTCTCAAGTTCGGGGGCGGCCCGGTCGGCCTGTCGACACTGGCGATCAGCGTTGGCGAGGAGACCGAGACCGTCGAGGAGGTCGCCGAGCCCTTCCTCGTGCGCCAAGGATTCATCATGCGCACCCCGCGCGGCCGTGTCGCGACCGCCGCCGGATGGGCCCATCTGGGCCTGACCCCGCCGCAGGGCACCGACCTGTTCTCCTGAACGTCTCGTGCCCCGCCACCGGCGCAGGCGGTTCAGGGCCGCGTCGTACCGTTGTTGCTGGACCGAGCCGGTAGACTCGCCACGGCGTGCCATGCGGGCACGGCTCGACTAAGCGAGGATTGCAATGAGTAGCACTTATCTCATCATCATGATCGTGCTGATGGTCGCCCTCATGTACTTCATGGTGATGCGCCCCCAGAAGAAGCAGATGGAAAGACAGCGCGAGATGCTCAACCAGGTGGGCGAGGGCACGCGCGTCATGCTCACCAGCGGCCTGTTCGGCACCATCCGGGCCACCGGTGAGACCCAGGCCGTCGTCGAGCTGGCCCCCGGTGTGGACGTCACCATCCTCAGGCAGGCCATCAGCAAGGTCGTCAAGTCCGAGGACGAGGAGTTCGAGTTCGCCGATGAGGCCGAACCCGCCGTCGAGGACGGCGCCGAACCCGAGCCCGCTGCCGATGAGGGCGCGGCGACCGGCGCCGAGCCGGACGCCGGCGAGTCGGCCCGGCCCGATGAATCAGACGAGCCGACTGACGAACCCTCTGATGCGCAGGAGACCCCCGAGGCCGCCGGCGCCGTGGCCGAGACCGCCGACCCCAACCGGAACTGACATCGCTGGAGAGCCCGATCAATGGCCGTTCGAACCACCAACCACTTCTCGCCCTGGAAGCGACTGGGCGCCTTCGGGCTGGTCGTCGTCCTGCTGTACGCGATGATGGCGCTCACCGGGTCGTGGACTCCCAGGCTCGGACTGGACCTGCGTGGCGGCACCACCATCACGCTGACCGCCCGGGACAGCGCCGACGGCTCCGTCCCGACGCGGGACAACATGGAGACCGCCCGTACGATCATCCAGAACCGCGTCGACTCGCTCGGCGTCGGTGAGAGCTCGGTCACCCTGCAGGGCGACCGCCAGATCGAGGTGTCCGTTCCCAATGTGAGTGGTGACGAGCTCGTCGACCTCGTCGGCACGACGGCCAGACTGGCCTTCCGCAATGTCTACTACATGAACTACAGCGCCGCCGCCTCGCAGCAGGCGAGCTCCGGCAGCGACTCCGGCTCCTCGGCCGGCGAGAGCACCACGCCGGCCGAGGAGGGCACGGCCGAGGCCACCGCCAGCGGTGAGAGCACCGCCTCGACCGAGGAGTCGACCCCGTCCGAGCAGTCGACCGGTGAACAGACCGCCGGCCGTGTCATGCCCGAGCTGCCGACCTCGCCGTCCCCGACCCCCACCCAGCGTGCGAGCACCGCCGGTCAGGGCCCCGCCGACTTCGCAAGCCGTCTGGCCTGGACGCCGAGCGCACAGGACTACACCGACTTCACGGCGTGGGACTGCGGCCAGGAGACGCCCGACGTCGAGGACCAGGCCCTCTTCGCCTGCAGCCAGGACGGCCAGTACAAGTACCTCCTCGGCCCCGTGCTCATCTCCGGCGAGAACGTCTCGGACGCCACCGCCGGTGTCCCCCAGAACCAGGTCGCCTGGGTCGTCAATCTGAGCTTCGACGAGACCGGCCGCGACGAGTTCAGCCAGGCCACCACCCGCCTGGCCACCCAGAAGAGCCCGCTCAACGAGTTCGCCATCGTGCTCGACGGCGAGGTCATCTCGGCCCCGCAGGTCTCCGAGGCCATCGTCTCCGGCTCGGCCCAGATCAGCGGCGGCAACATCAACCAGGACACGGCCACGACGCTGGCCAACCAGCTCAAGTACGGCGCACTGCCGATCGCCTTCGACGTCTCCAGCGTCGACACCGTCTCGCCGACCCTCGGCGGCGACCAGCTGACCGCCGGCCTCATCGCCGGCGCCATCGGTCTGGTGCTCGTGCTGATCTACAGTTTCGTGTACTACCGCGGTCTCGGTATCGTGGTGACCGGCTCGCTCGGCGCGGCAGCCATCATCACGTGGGCCACGCTGGTCCTGCTCGGCACCGCCGTCGGGTTCGCCATGAACCTGCCCGGCATCGCCGGCGCGATCGTGGCCATCGGCGTCACGGCCGACTCGTTCATCGTCTACTTCGAGCGCATCCGGGATGAGATCCGGGACGGTTACTCGCTGTCGCACTCGATCCAGAGCGGCTGGACGAAGGCCCGCGGCACCATCGTCATGGCCGACGCCGTCCAGCTGCTGAGCGCCGCCGTGCTGTTCATCCTGGCAATGGGCACCGTCAAGGGCTTCGCCTTCACGCTCGGCGTGACGACGGCCATCGATCTGTTCATCGTCTTCTTCTTCACCCATCCGCTGGTTACCCTGCTCGGCCGCATGAAGTTCTTCGGCCAGGGCAGGCGCTTCAGCGGCTTCGAGCCCGAGCACTTGGGCGTCAGCCGCGCCTCGCTGGTAGGCCGCCGCCGGGCCCGCGGCCCGGCCACCGGAAGGCGCACCGGAACGGGCGGGTTCGAGGCCGAGGGCCCCGGGCAGCGGGCCTCCAACGATTCGAAGGAGGCACGATGAGCACCGCCGCAGTGACCACCGAGTCGCCGGCGCCCGAGAAGGCGTCCTTCCTCCACCGGCTCTACGCCAGCCAGTTCGCCATCGACTTCGTGGGGCGGCGCAGGGCCTGGTACTCCATTTCGATCGCGTTGATCGTCATCTCGCTGCTGGCCGTCACCCTCCGCGGGCTGAACCTCGGCATCGAGTTCAAGGGCGGCTCGGTCTTCACCGTGCCGGTCGCCCAGATCGACGACGGCACCATCGGCCAGGTCCGCAGCGCTGCCGCGGACTCGGGCGTCTCCGAGGTCTCCGACGCCCAGGTGACCGCCGTCGGTGACAACACCATCCGCATCCAGACCCGCAGCCTGTCGACCGACGAGGTCGCCCAGATGCGCCAGGCGCTGGCCGACCAGGCCGGTATCGCCTCCGACGACGTCAACTACCAGCTGATCGGTCCGTCCTGGGGCTCCCAGATCACGGTGAAGGCCATCCAGGCGCTGGTGGTCTTCCTCGCCCTGGTCGGCGTGATGATCTGGATCTTCTTCAGGAACTGGCGGATGTCGGTATCGGCACTGCTCGCCCTGGCCCACGACCTGGTCGTCACGGTCGGCTTCTACGCCCTCATCGGCTTCACCTTCACGCCGGCGACCCTCATCGGTCTGCTGACGATCCTCGGCTACTCACTGTACGACACGGTGGTGGTCTTCGACAAGGTGCGCGAGAACACGGCGAACATCACCAAGCAGAATCGCACCTTCTCCGAGGCCGCGAACGGTGCCATCAACGACGTGCTCGTCCGTTCCATCAACACGACCCTGCTCGGCATCCTGCCGGTCGTGGCCCTGCTGATCGCCGGCGTGGCCTTCCTGGGCGGTGACGGGCCGCTGGCCGATCTCGGCCTGGCGCTGCTGATCGGCATGGTGGCCGGCGCCTACTCGTCCATCTTCATCGCCACGCCGCTGCTCAGTCAGCTGCGCGAACGCCAGGCCGACATGGTCAAGCACCGCGCCGATCTGGCCAGACGCGCCCGGCGCACCAGAGCCAGGGTCACCATCGCCACGGCCGAGGTGGACGGAGCCGTCGGCCCGTCCGTCGTGACCGGCGACGCGGCTCCGGTCACGACCGAGGAGAAGGCAGCCGGCGCCAGACTCGGCTCGAGGAACTCCGCAGGACGCGCCCAGCCGATCCGCACCACCCGTGCCCAGCGAAAGAAGTGAGCCGATGGCAGTGAACCAGGCCAGGGTCGACCGCATCAGGGCGCTCGTCCGGACGATCCCCGACTTCCCGAAACCCGGCGTCCAGTTCCGCGACATCACCCCGCTGCTGGCCGATCCTGTCGGCCTGCGCGAGACGATCGACGAGCTGATCGACCAGATCGACGGCCCCGTCGACGTCGTCGCCGGCATCGACTCGCGAGGCTTCCTGTTCGGCGCGCCCATAGCCGTCGAGTTGGGCATCGGCTTCGTGCCGATCCGCAAGCCCGGCAAACTGCCCGGCGACGTGTACGAGGAGAACTTCGACCTGGAGTACGGCTCCAGCACGCTGAGCATCCACCAGGACGCCCTGGCGCCGGGCCAGCGCGTGCTGCTCGTCGACGACCTGCTGGCCACCGGCGGCACACTCGGGGCCGCAGCCAGGCTGATCGCCCGCGAGAAGGCCGTCCTGGCCCGGGCCGAAACGGTCATCGAGTTGAACGGCTCGGGCGGGCGGGAGCACCTCACCGCATGCGGGGTCGCCTCGTTCTCGTCGATCCTCGCCTTCTGAGCGGGTCCGCGAGCGCCCCGGTCCCTGCGGTCCGGTAAGCCGCTGATGCCCGTGAACGCTTCGCAGCCGCACTAAGATTGGCGCACGCAGTGGACGGCGAAGGGGCTTATTCAGCATGACGAGCGAGGGGGTCTACGGGCCCTACGGGCAGAGCAGGACCGGTGCGCCGGGATCGCCCGTCTCCGCCGGCGCCCTCGAACGGGTCAGCTCCGGCCCCGAGCAGCCCCGGCGCAGAATGCGCCAGCGCATCGCCCGGCTCGGCTCCAATGCGAAGAATCCGCAGCTGGCGGTGCTCGACCCGCTGTTCTCGGCGGTCCGGGCCAACCACCCGAAGGCCGACCTGGCCATGCTCGAAAGGGCCTACCGCACCGCCGAGCACTACCACCGCGGCCAGACGCGCAAGAGCGGCGACCCGTACATCACGCATCCGCTCGCGGTCGCCACGATCCTGGCCGAGCTGGGCATGACCGAGCCGACGCTGTGCGCGGCCCTGCTGCACGACACGGTCGAGGACACCAGCTACACGCTCGAGCAGCTGACAGCCGACTTCGGGGAGACGATCGCCGCGCTCGTCGACGGCGTCACCAAGCTCGACAAGGTGCAGTACGGCGCCTCGGCCAAGGCCGAGACCATCCGCAAGATGGTCATCGCCATGAGCCGCGACATCCGCGTCCTGGTCATCAAGCTGTCCGACCGCCTGCACAATATGCGCACCCTGGGCTTCCTGCGCCCCGACAAGCAGGATCGCATAGCCCGCGAGACCCTGGAGATCTACGCGCCCCTGGCCCACCGCCTGGGCATGAACGCCATCAAATGGGAACTCGAGGACCTGTGCTTCTTGACCCTCCAGCCCAAGGTCTACGACGAGATCGTGCGCCTGGTCGCCCAGGCCGCGCCCAAGCGCGAGCAGCAGCTGCGCGAAGTCATCGACCTGGTCAAGGACTACCTGGGGGAGTCCGGACTCGACGCCGTCGTCTACGGCCGTCCGAAGCACTACTACTCGATCTACCAGAAGATGGTCGTACGGGGCCGCGACTTCAACGACATCTACGATCTCGTCGGCCTGCGCATCCTCGTCGCCACGGTCCGCGACTGCTACGCGGCACTCGGTGTGATCCACACCCACTGGAACCCGCTGCCCGGCAGGTTCAAGGACTACATCGCCATGCCGAAGTTCAACATGTACCAGTCCCTGCACACGACGGTCATGGGCCCCGGCACGCACCCGGTGGAGTTCCAGATCCGCACCCATGACATGCACCGCCGTGCCGAGTACGGTGTCGCGGCCCACTGGAAGTACAAGGAGGACCCGAACAAGACCACCGGCAACGTCGACCCCGAGGGCACCGACCTGGCCTGGGTGCACCAGCTGAACCAGTGGACGAGGGAGGAGAGGGACCCCGAGGAGTTCCTCGACACCCTGCGTTTCGAGTTGGCCACATCCGAGGTCTACGTCTTCACGCCGAAGGGCGATGTGCTGGCCCTGCCGCAGGGCTCCACACCGGTCGATCTCGCCTATTCCGTCCACACCGAGGTCGGTCATCACTGCATCGGCGCCCGCGTCAACGGCAAGCTGGCCCCGCTGGAGTCGAAACTGTCCAACGGCGACCTGGTCGAGATCCTCACCTCGAAGGCCGAGAACGCCGGACCGAGCCGCGACTGGCTGAACTTCGTCGTCAGCCCGCGAGCCAAGAGCAAGATCCGTTCCTACTTCACCCGTGAGCGCCGCGAGGAGGCCATCGATCAGGGCAGGGACGCGCTGGCCAAGCAGCTGCGCCGCGCCGGCGTGCCGGTGCAGCGCCTGCTCACCATCGAGCACCTCACCGAGGTGGCCGACAGCTTCCGCCTGCCCGATGTCGATTCGCTGTACGCGGCGATCGGCGAGGGCAATGTGGGTGCCCCCGGCGTCGTCGCCCGCCTCATCACCGCAGAGGGCGGCCTGGAGGAGGCCGTCGGCGAGGGCCTGGAGGAGGCCGCGATCATCCCCAAGACCGCCGGGGAGCGCCGTCGTCACCGCGCCGGCAAGGGGAGCACCGGGATCGTCGTCGAAGGCGACCCCGACATGTGGGTCAAGCTCGCCAAGTGCTGCACGCCGATGCCCGGCGACGAGATCCTCGGCTTCGTCACACGCGAGCAGGGCGTCTCGGTGCACCGTCGCGACTGCACCAATGCCGCGAACCTGCTGACGCATCCAGAACGCATCGTCGAGGTCAACTGGGCGCCGGACGTCTCCAGCGGGTACCTGGTCAGCATTCAGGTCGAGGCACTCGACCGCCCCGGCACGCTGGCCGACATCACCAGGGCACTGGCCGACCAGCAGGTCAACATCACATCGGCCGCGGTCACCGTCACCAAGGATCACCTGGCCAGGATCAAGCTCACCTTCGAGTCGAGCGACCCGGTGCACCTGCACCACGTCATGGCGACGATCCGCAAGGTCTCGGGCGTCTACGACGCGTATCGCCTCAAGCAATGACGCGCGAGCGATCACCGGCCTTCTCGAGCAGTGACGCCCCGGGGACGATCAGGGGCTGAACTCGTCGAGCGCCCTCTGGGCCTGGTCGAGCCAGCCCTGGTAGGTGGCGATCGTCTCGCGCAGCTGGTTCGCCTTCTTCGAGTCGCCCCCCGCCTCGGCCGCCTCGGCCTGGGCGCTCAGCTTCTCGATCTGCGAGGCGAATACGGCCACCGTGTCGGCGGCGCGCTCGCGGGCCTGCGGATCGGTGCGCCTCCACTCCTTCTCCTCGGCCTCCCTGACGGCCTGCTCGATGGCGCGGACCCGACCGTCGACGGAGCGAACGGCATCGCGCGGCACCCTGCCGCAGGCGTTGAACTTCTCGAGGAAATCACGCAGCAGGCGGCGGGCCTTCTCGACGTCGGTGACCGGCAGGATCGACTTCTCCGCCTCGTCGAGCAGGGCCTGCTTGGCGGCGAGATTCTGCGCGAACTCGGCGTCCTGCTCGCGGAAGACCGCGTTGCGGGCGTCGAAGAAGACGTCCTGCAGGCCCCGGAAGCGCCTCCACAACTCGTCGTCGACCTCGCGCGGGGCCGGTCCCGCGGCCTTCCACCGGGCCATGAGATCGCGGAAGGCCCGGGCGGTGGGCCCCCACTCGGTGCTCGTCGAGAGCCTCTCGGCCTCGACGATGATCCGCTCCTTCGTCCTGCGGGCGGCCTCGCGATGCTCCGCCTGCTGCGCGAACTGGGCCTTGCGGCGGCGCGTGTACGTGGTGCGGGCCGAGCTGAAACGGTGCCACAGCTCGTCATCGGTGGCCCTGTCGATGCGGGGCAGGGCCTTCCACTGCTCGAGCAGGGCGCGGAAGCGGTTGACGCCGCCGCGCCAGTCGTTCCCGGCGGCCAGCCGCTCGGCCTCGGCCACCATCCCCTCCTTGGCCGCCCGCGTCTCCTCGTGCTGGCGGGCCCGGGCCTCACGCCGCTCTGCGGCCCTCGTCTCGAGGAGCGGCGCCACCTCGTCGAGGCTGACGACGAGAGCCTCGAGATCGCCCACCGCATTCGCACCGAGGATGTTCGCGCGCAGGGTGACGACCTGTTTGCGCGCCTCGTCGGGGCTCACCGAACCGGTGGCGATGCGCTGTTTGAGCAGGTTCACCTCGGTGCTCAGGGACTCGTAACGGCGTGCGAAGAAGGCCATGGCCTCGTCGGGGCCGGCATCGGGGACTTGACCGACGCGGCGCTCACCGGTGGAGGTGATCACGTAGACGGTCCCGTCGGCATCGACGCGGCCGTGGTTCGTCGGACTCGGGGTTTCGCTCATGGTCCTTATCTTGCCCGATAGGCTGGCATTTGTGTTCATCGCCTACTTCGTGGCCGGTCCGCTGGGGAACAACTGCTATCTCCTCGCGCCCGAGGAGGGCTCCTCCGCGGTCGTGATCGACGCACCGCTGGGCTCGACCGGGACGATCGAGAACGCCCTCGCCGAGAACGACTTCGACCTGGCCGGAGTGCTCATCACCCACGGCCACATCGACCACTGCGCCGAAGCCGCCAGACTCGCCGACGCCCATGGCGCCCCCGTCCACATCGGGACCGCCGACCGCCCGCTGCTCACCAGGCCCGAGCTGGCGCTCTCGCCCGAACTGGCCGGCCAGCTCACCGGCATGCTGCCCGAGCCCGTGGTCGAGCCCGAGCGCGTCGAGGTCTACGACCCGAGCCGGCCCCTGGAGATCGGCGGCCTCGCCTTCACCGTCCTGCCCGCGCCCGGCCACACCCCCGGATCGGTGCTGCTGTGCACCAGCAGCGACGAGAATGAGATCGCGTTCACCGGCGATGTGCTGTTCGCCGGTAGCATCGGTCGCACGGATCTGCCCGGCGGTGACGACCAGGCGATGCGCGCCAGCCTGCGCGACGTCGTGCGCGGACTGCCGGCCCGGGTCCAGGTGCTGCCGGGCCACGGCCCGTTCAGCACGATGGCCGCCGAGCTGGCCGACAATCCGTATCTGACCGATGCCTATGTGGAGGCGCTGAGCTGATGGCACGTCCCAAACCGCTGTCCGGGTTCCCGGAGCTCCTGCCCGACGAGAGGATCGTCGAGCAGGCCGTTCTCGACACCCTGCGCGAGGTCTTCGAGCTGCACGGGTTCGGTAGCATCGAGACGCGCGCCGTCGAGCCCTTGGCGCAGTTGTCCCGCAAGGGCGAGATCACCAAGGAGGTCTACGTCGTCCGCCGCCTGCACGCCGACGAGGCCGACGGGGACGAGCTGGGCCTGCACTTCGACCTCACCGTCCCACTGGCCCGCTGGGTGCTCGAGCACTCCGGCAGGCTGCAGTTCCCCTTCCGCCGCTACCAGATCCAGAAGGTCTGGCGGGGCGAGCGTCCGCAGGAGGGCCGCTACCGCGAATTCACCCAGGCCGACATCGACATCCTCGGCCAGGGCGAGCTGGCGGCCCACCACGACGTGGAGGCCCCCCTGGTCATGCTCGAGGCCCTGGAGAGGCTGCACGAGCGCATCGGACTGCCGCCCGTGCTCATGCACGTCAACAACCGCAAGCTGTCCGAGGGCTTCTACCGCGGTCTGGGTGCCGAGGACACGCCGGCCGTCCTGCAGATCGTCGACAAGTACGGCAAGATCGGCGCCGAGGCCACCGCCGGGCTGCTGGTCAGCGAGCTCGGGCTGAGCGCCGAGGCCGCCGACAAGTGCGTGCAGCTGGCCACCATCCGCGGCGGCGACGCGGGCTTCGTCGAGCAGGTCCGCTCCCTGGGCGTCACCAACGAGCTGCTCGAGGAGGGCCTGGGCGAGCTGGTCGCCCTCGTCGAGGAGGCCGACCGACGCGTCCCCGGCCGTATCCGCGCCGACCTGTCGATCGCCCGCGGGCTGGACTACTACACCGGCTGCGTCTACGAGACCGAGCTCGTCGGCTTCGAGAAGATGGGCTCGGTCGGCTCCGGCGGCCGCTACGACTCCCTGGCCTCCGACGGCCGCACCGCCTATCCGGGCGTCGGCATCTCGCTGGGCGTCACCCGCCTGCTCGGGCCCCTGCTGGCCAGGAAGCAGTTCGTCGTCTCCCGCCCCGTGCCCACCTGCGTGCTCGTGGCCGTGGACGGCGAGGAGACCCGCGACCGGGCCCTCGAGGTGGCGGCCGCCCTGCGCGGGCGCGGCATCCCCACCGAGGTCGCCCCGAGGGCCGACAAGTACGGCAAGCAGATCCGCTACGCGGACCGCCGCGGCATCCCGTTCGTCTGGTTCGGCCCCCTCATCGGCGAGATCAAGGACATCCGCTCCGGCGACCAGCAGCCGGCCGACGCCAACGACTGGATGCCGGACGCCGCGGACCTGCACCCGCGCGTACTGCCCTCGGAATGATCCGGACGGCGTGCGCCGTGGATGAACGGGCCGGCCTCCGGAGGGCTCCCGTACGTAATCTGGTGCCATGGGTCCGGCAGGAGGAGTAGCGGTGAGCGGCGACCGGGGCGTGCGCCACCACCCGGTGCGCCACGAGGTCTTCCAGACGAGCCTGATGAGCGCCCTGCTCGACGGCGTCTACGAGGGCGAGATGACACTGGCCGAGCTGCTCGGCCACGGCAACTTCGGCATCGGCACCTTCGAGGCGCTCGACGGCGAGATGATCATCATCGACTCCGTGCCGTGGCGCATGCGGGTCGACGGCACGGTCAGCCGCGCGGCGCTGGAGGATCGCACGCCCTTCGCGACGGTCACCAACTTCGTGCCCGCCGTGGGCCACCGGATCACCGGGCCGACCACCCGCGCCCAGCTGCACGAGATCATCGACCGGCTGATGATCTCGACCAACTACCTGTACGCGCTGCGCATCAGTGGCGACTTCGAGTGGGTGAGCACTCGCACCGTCCAGCGCCAGGAGCGTCCCTGGCGGCCCATGATCGAGACCACGGCCGGCGAGGACGTCGTGCGGCACGAGCGGACCAGCGGGGTGATGGTCGGCTTCCGCACCCCGCTGTTCGAGCAGGGCATCAACGTGGCCGGCTGCCACGTGCACTTCGTCGACGACGACCGCGGCCGCGGCGGGCACGTCATGGACTTCGTCCTCGACCGTGGGCTGGTCGAGGTCTGTCTCGGCACCGACCTGCGTGTGGCGCTCCCGCTGACCGACGCGTTCGCCGGCGCCGATCTGGCCCCCGACGACCTGGACGCCCGGGTGAGGGCGGCCGAGACCCACGAATAGCGCCCGGGCGGCTGGCAGCGTCCCCGGTTCGGCCCTACAGTGGTGCTGTCCGCGCACCGATCGGCACGGTCTGCCGCCGGTGCGGGGGAGCGTTCGACGGACGCCGTTCCAGCGCCGGGACGACGCGCCGCCATCCCCACGGGCCCAGACCCCATTGCGACGACGGAGTGGACAATGACGATCGCCATCAAGTACGGCTCGCTGGTCGATGAACGGCTGGTGGACGAGAACGGGAACCTCGCCATCAAGGGCAGCGGTGGCTCGCTCGTCGAGCGGCTGCTCAAGATCTTCCCCGATTCCTGCCTGATCGGCTACGAGGACCAGAGGGCCAGCGGCTTCGACATCAAGCGCGTCACGAGCCTCGACCCGGTCTCCGACCTGGTCATCAACCTCGACGTCATGGACAGCGTCGGCACCTTCCAGGTCCTGCACCGCAACGGCGCCGAGCCCAAGATTATGAACCTGCAGTGGTTGCCCCCGCGCCACTACCACCACAGGGTCAACTTCGCCGCCCTCGGTCTGAGCTACGCGCTCTTCCCAACGCTGTGCGCCGGCGAACGCACCGCCAGCGAGGTCACCGAGCTGTGCCACCGCTGGGGCAGCCCCGCCATCCGCGAGAAGGCGCCGATCTCATGGTTCTACCCGGGCGTCCGCGACGATCTCGTCCAGCCGCACCGCGGCGCCGAGGTGCCCACCGTGCTCTACCCGACCATCCACGTCTCCGGCGACAAGCAGCCAATGGTCTTCATGTCGGTCGTCTCCCAGGTCGCCACCCGCATGGACCTGCGCACGGAGGCCTTCCTGTCCGAGCGCGAGCTCGTCTCGATGACCGCCATGCGCATGAACTCCCATCCGTGGACCAATGTCGGCCCGGTTTTCGGTCAGCGCGAGAACTACTGGGAGTCGCTGGCCGGGATGACCGCCTTCCTGTCGACCGCCCGTGAGGAGGCCTACTCGCTGGAGTACCTCGAGGCGCTGCTGGCCGGCGTCGTCGGCGTCCTGCCGTGCCGCGAGTGGGTCAAGGGGGTCGTGCCGGACGGCTACCCGTACCTGTACAGCTCCGAGGAGGAGGCCGCCGACATGCTCGAGGAGGTGCTGCGCGATCCGCAGGCGGCCCGGGCCAGGGTCGACGAGGCCAGCGGCGGCTCGATCCGCGACTGGATCCTCGCCAACCATGCCCGCGCCGCCGGCAACAAGGCCATCTACGAGAAGATCCAGGACTGGTTCCCCGAGGTCTTCTGAGGCAACCGTCAGTCGCATCGGCGGCCGGGGCGGCATCCGTGGAAGAATGTCCCCTGGCCGCCGCACCGTCCATGCGGCGGCGCGGGAGGGAATGCATCGTGATCCGAACTCGTGGGGCGGGCAGCCTCCGCACGTCCGATGAAGGCAAGATCGTCACCCTGGCCGGCTGGGTCGCCCACCGCCGCGACCACGGCGGCGTGGCGTTCATCGATCTGCGCGACGCCAGCGGCACCGCCCAGGTCGTCGTCCGCGACGAGGTGCTGGCGAACTCGGGGGCGCACGACCTGCGCACCGAGTTCTGCATCGCGGTGACCGGCGTCGTCGAGCGCCGCCCCGAGGGCAATGAGAACCCCGACATGCCCACCGGCGGGATCGAGGTCAGCATCAGCGAGCTCGAGGTCCTCAACCCCTCGACGCCGCTGCCGTTCCCGCTGGACGAGCGCACCACTGCCGGCGAGGACGTCCGCCTGAAGTACCGCTACCTCGACCTGCGCCGCCCGCGCATGCACGACGCCCTCGTCCTGCGCTCCGAGGTGAACCGGGCCGCGCGCGCCGTACTGGCCGAGCACGACTTCGTCGAGCTCGAGACGCCGACCCTGACCCGCTCCACCCCCGAGGGCGCCCGCGACTTCCTGGTGCCGGCCCGTCTGGCCCCCGGTTCCTGGTACGCCCTGCCGCAGAGCCCCCAGCTGTTCAAGCAGTTGCTCATGGTGGCCGGCATGGAGCGCTACTACCAGATCGCCCGCTGCTACCGCGACGAGGACTTCCGCGCCGACCGCCAGCCCGAGTTCACCCAGCTCGACATCGAGATGAGCTTCGTCGACCAGGACGACGTCATCGCCCTCGGCGAGGAGATCATGAAGGCCTGCTGGGGACTCATCGGCTACCGGATGGCCACCCCGCTGCCGCGCATCACCTGGCACGACGCCATGGACAGGTACGGCTCCGACAAGCCCGATCTGCGCTTCGACCTGCAGCTCGCCGAGGTCACCGAGTTCTTCGCCGACACGCCCTTCCGGGTCTTCCAGGCCCCCTACGTCGGCGCGGTCGTCATGCCCGGCGGGGCCTCGTCGCCGCGCCGCCAGTTCGACGCCTGGCAGGACTGGGCCCGCCAGCGCGGCGCCAAGGGCCTCGCCTACATCACCGTCGCCGACGACGGCGCCCTCGGCGGGCCCGTCGCCAGGAACATCTCCGAGCACGAGCGGGCCGGCATCGCCGGGCTCGTCGGGGCCCGGCCGGGCGACGCGATCTTCTTCGCCGCCGGCGAGCGCACCGCCTCCCAGGAGCTGCTGGGGGCCGCTCGTCTCAAGATCGGCCGGCGCTGCAAGCTGTACGACCCGGCGGACTGGGCGTTCTGCTGGGTCGTCGACGCCCCGCTGTTCAAGCCCGCGGTCGAGGCTCGGGCCTCCGGCGACGTGGCGGTCGGCGAGGGCGCGTGGACCGCCGTCCACCACGCCTTCACCAGCCCCAAGCCCGAGTGCCTGGACACCTTCGACACCGATCCGGGTTCGGCCCTGGCCTGCGCCTACGACTTCGTCTGCAACGGCAACGAAGTGGGCGGCGGCTCGATCCGTATCCACCGCCGCGACATCCAGGAGCGGGTCTTCGAAGTCATGGGCCTGTCGCCCGACGAGTCCCGGCGCAAGTTCGGCTTCCTGCTCGACGCCTTCAGGTTCGGCGCCCCGCCGCACGGCGGCATCGCCTTCGGCTGGGACCGCCTGGTCATGCTGCTCGGCGGCTTCGAGTCGATCCGCGACGTCATCGCCTTCCCCAAGACCGGCAACGGCTACGACCCGCTGACCGGGGCCCCGGCCCCGATCACCCCTGCCCAGCGCCGTGAGGCCGGCGTCGACGCCAGGCCGATCCCCCCGAAGGCCGGTGGGAAAGCCGCCGACACGACCTGATCCCGGCCCACCCCGTGCGCGGGACCAGGACCCGCGTTCGGCCGCCCCGGAGACGCCCCTCCTGCCCGGGGCGCTCACGAGGCGCTGGGGGCGCTCGATGGCGTACCTCGCCCGAGGGCTCCGCCCGGCGACGGGTCTTCCGCGGATTTCTTCATCCGGGTGCCTCTTGACGACAGAACTAGAGCGCTCTAGATTCATTGTGCGGAGCGCGGGATCCTCGTCCAGCAGATCGGGCCCGGCCCCCGAGGAGTCAGCCTACGAAGGGGTGAGGCGAGCAGCATGACCATCACCAGGAATCTCCGCGTCGCCGTCATCGGTGCCGGTCCGGCAGGCCAGGCGCACGCCTTCGGCTTCCGCAACGCACGGATGAGCGACGCGCTCTCCGATGTCGAGATCGTCCTCGACACGATCGTCGACCCCGACACCGTCCTCGCCCAGACGGTCGCCCGCCGCTACGGCTTCGCCCGCGTCGCCGCCGACGTCTCGCAGATCCTCGACTCCGGCATCGACGCCGTCTCCGTCGCCCTGCCCAGTTCCCTGTCCGTGCCCGTCCTCGGGTCCCTCCTGGAAGCCGGCAAGCACGTCATCGGGGAGAAGCCCTTGGGGCGCAGCGGCGCCGAGGCGGCCGAGCTCGTCGAGATCGCCAGGGCCACCGACCGCGTCGCCGCCGTCGGCTTCTCCTACCGCCGCATCCCCGCCGTCGCCCAGCTCCAGGAGACCGTCGCCGACGGGGCCATCGGCGATCCGCTGTTCGCCCGGGGTCACTTCTTCTCCGATTACGCCCTCGACCCCGCCTCGCCCATGACCTGGCGCTTCGATCAAGAGGCCTCCGGCGGTGGCACCATCCTCGACATGGCCACCCACGTCATCGACGCCCTGGAGTTCGTCCTCGGCGGGGTGGAGGAGGTCGGTGCCTGCATCCTCGACACCACGATCGCTCAGCGCCCGACCCGCGACGGCTCGATGGCCGCCGTCACCAATGACGACACCGCGCTCATCGACCTGCGCTTCGCCGGCGGCGCCATCGCCAGCGTCCTGTCCAGCCGTGTCGGCGCCGGCTGCCCCATCGAGCTCGGCCTCGAGATCTTCGGCACCCGGGGGCACGCCCGCTACCGCTTCGACCGCCCCAATGAGTGGGTCCTCTACCAGAGGGACGTCGGCGAGGAGGGCACGGACGCCCCCCGCACGATCATCCCCGGCCCCGCGGCCCGCTACTTCGCCGACACGATGCCCATGGCGGCCCGCGGCAACGCCACCGGCTACGGGGAGGCGTTCGTCGCCCAGATGCAGACCTTCCTCAAGGCCGTCGTCGACGGCACGCCCATGGACACCTCCTTCGAGGTCGCCGCACGCACCATGCGCGTCATCGACGCCGCCCTCGCCTCGGCGCGCGAGCGCCGTCCTGTCGCCGTCACCACCCCCTCCGAGAACTGACGGGAGACCGCGACGAAACCGAGCGCCCTCGCCCTCCTGTCCTCACGATCGCGTGTCGACATCGCCCACGCCCCGGGCCGACCCCCGCCGGCCGTTGAGCACCGACTCCGCGTCACGGGCAACGGCCACCGCAATCACGCAACCACGAGGAGACCACCATGAAACTGGCAATCGACGCCTTTCCCATCCGGATGGACGATCCGGACACCTATTTCCGCCGCATCGCCGAGAGCGGATTCCACTGGGTCGAGTTCTCCCAGCGCGAGGACGTCTGGCCCTACTACACGCACCCGACTGCGAACGACGAGCGGGTGGAGCTCGTGAAGAAGCTCCTGAAGAGGTATGACCTCGAACTGGCCTCCTGCCTGCCGCTCTACCGCTGGTCCAGCCCCGAGGAGACCGAGCGCGAGGCCGCCGTGCGCTACTGGAATCGTGCCATCGACATCACGCTCCAGCTCGGCTGTCACCAGATGAACTCGGAGTTCTCCGGCCGTCCCGAGCTGCCCGAGGAGTCCGAGGCCCAGTTCTGGCGCTCGATGGAGGTCCTTCTCCCGCGCATCGAGAAGGAGGGCATCCAGCTCAACATCGAGCCCCACCCCGATGATTTCGTCGAGGACGGTCTGCGCGCGGTCAACATGGTGCGCGCCATCAACTCGCCGAACGTCGGCTTCCTCTACTGCGCCCCGCACACCTTCCACCAGGGCGGGAACATGCGCGAGATCATCGAGTACGCCGGCGGGGACCTGCGTCATCTTCACGTGGCCGACTCCTACGACCACCGCGCCTCGAGCGGCGGTCGCTACATCTCGAACCCGCCCGGCAACCCGGCGCGCATCCACCAGCACAACGTCATCGGCGACGGCGAGGTCGACTGGGAGGAGTTCTTCGCCGCCCTCGCCGACATCCACTTCGACGGCATCGCGACGTGCGCGGTCTTCAGCTGGGCCGAGCGCTTCGACGAGGACGCCAAGAAGATGCACGAGGTCATGACCGAGCGCTTCTCCGGCATCGGCGCGCTCGAGTGATGCTCGGCCGTCCCGCGTGCTACCGTCCGAGTCTGCTCGAACGGTGAGGCGCAGGGGGCGCGGGAAGGGCGGACATGGGCAGACGACCGACGATGGATGACGTGGCCCGCGAGTCCGGTTGTTCGCGCGCCCTCGTGTCGATCGTCTTCCGCGGCGTTCCCGGCGCCTCGGACGCGACCCGCGAACGGGTCCTCGGGGCGGCCCGGCGGATCGGCTACCAGCACAACGCGATCGCCGCACGCCTCGCCTCGACCAGATCGCGGACGTTCGGCGTCTTCCTCTTCGACATCCGCAACGGCATGACGGCCGGCGTTTTCGCCGGTATCCAGGACGAGGTCGATGCGCGCGACATCGGCCTGGTCGTCGGCGTCTCGGACCCGACCGGCGTGCGCGACGAGCGGACGTATAGCGGCCGGGGAGCGGGGGCCGCGGGAGTGGGGGGGCCGGGGCCGGCGGGGCTGGGGGGCGGGGGCGGGGGCGGGGGTGG